>DATMIN010000113.1:0-21647 GCA_035554275.1 Burkholderiaceae bacterium | reverse complement strand
GTGAAGGGCGAAATCCTGACGCTGAAGAACACCCTCAACACGATGGTCGACCAGCTCAACGGCTTTGCGTCGGAAGTGACGCGCGTGGCACGCGAGGTCGGCACCGAAGGCAAGCTCGGCGGGCAGGCTGAAGTCCCAGGCGTGGCCGGCACGTGGAAGGACCTCACCGACTCGGTCAACGCCATGGCGACGAACCTCACGTCGCAGGTCCGCAACATCGCCGACGTGACCAAGGCCGTCGCATCGGGCGACTTGTCCAAGAAGATCATCGTGGACGTCAAGGGCGAGATCCTGGAGCTGAAGAACACGATCAACACCATGGTCGACCAGCTCAACGGCTTCGCCGGCGAGGTGAGCCGCGTGGCGCGCGAGGTCGGCACCGAGGGCAAGCTCGGCGGGCAGGCCGCGGTGCCCGGCGTCGCGGGCACGTGGAAGGATCTGACCGACAACGTCAACTCGATGGCCTCGAACCTGACCGGCCAGGTGCGCAACATCGCCGACGTGGCGACCGCGGTCGCGAACGGCGACCTGTCGAAGAAGATCACCGTCGACGTGAAGGGCGAGATCCTCGAGCTGAAGAACACGCTCAACACGATGGTCGACCAGCTCAATGGCTTCGCGTCGGAAGTCAGCCGCGTGGCGCGCGAGGTCGGCACCGACGGCAACCTCGGCGGCCAGGCCGTCGTGCCCGGCGTGGCCGGCACCTGGAAGGATCTGACCGACAACGTCAACTTCATGGCGTCGAACCTGACCGGGCAGGTGCGCAACATCGCCGATGTCGCGACCGCGATCGCGCGCGGCGACCTGTCGTCGAAGATCACGGTCGAGGTCAAGGGCGAGATCCTGGCGCTGAAGAACACGCTGAACACGATGGTCGATCAGCTCAACGGCTTCGCGTCGGAAGTGACGCGGGTGGCGCGCGAGGTCGGCACCGAAGGCAAGCTCGGCGGCCAGGCCGAGGTGCCGGGTGTGGCGGGCACGTGGAAGGACCTGACCGACTCCGTCAACGCGATGGCGACCAACCTGACCGGTCAGGTGCGCAACATCGCCGAGGTGACGACGGCGGTCGCGAACGGCGACCTGTCGAAGAAGATCACGGTCACGGTGCAGGGCGAGATCCTCGAGCTGAAGGACACGATCAACACGATGGTCGACCAGCTCAACGCGTTCGCGGGCGAAGTCAGCCGCGTCGCGCGCGAGGTCGGCACCGAAGGCAAGCTCGGTGGCCAGGCCGAGGTGCGTGGCGTGGCCGGCACCTGGAAGGACCTGACCGACAACGTCAACTCGATGGCGTCGAACCTGACCGGCCAGGTGCGCAACATCGCCGAGGTCACGATCGCGGTCGCGAAGGGCGACCTGTCGAAGAAGATCACCGTCGACGTGCGCGGCGAGATCCTGCAGCTGAAGGAGACGATCAACACGATGGTCGAGCAGCTGCGCTCGTTCGCCTCGGAAGTGACGCGGGTGGCGCGCGAGGTCGGCACCGACGGCAAGCTCGGCGGCCAGGCGCAGGTGCCGGGTGTGGCCGGCACCTGGAAGGACCTGACCGACAACGTCAACTCGATGGCGTCGAACCTGACCGGCCAGGTGCGCAACATCGCCGACGTCGCCACCGCGATCGCGCGCGGCGACCTCTCCCGCAAGATCACCGTCGACGTGAAGGGCGAGATCCTGCAGCTCAAGGAGACGATGAACACGATGGTCGAGCAGCTCGGCGCGTTCGCGTCCGAGGTCTCGCGGGTCGCGCGCGAGGTCGGCACCGAAGGCAAGCTCGGCGGCCAGGCCGCGGTGCCGGGCGTCGCCGGCACCTGGAAGGACCTGACCGACAACGTCAACTCGATGGCGTCGAACCTGACCGGCCAGGTGCGCAACATCGCCGAGGTCACGGTGGCGGTGGCGAACGGCGACTTGAGCAAGAAGATCACCGTCGACGTGCGCGGCGAGATCCTGCAGCTGAAGGAGACGATCAACACGATGGTCGAGCAGCTGCGCTCGTTCGCCTCCGAAGTGACGCGGGTGGCACGTGAGGTCGGCACCGAAGGGCGGCTGGGCGTGCAGGCGGTGGTGCCGGGTGTGGCCGGCACGTGGAAGGACCTGACCGACTCGGTCAACACGATGGGCGCGAACCTGACCGCCCAGGTGCGCAACATCGCCGAGGTGACGACCGCGGTCGCGCGCGGTGACCTGAACCGCAAGATCACCGTCGACGTGAAGGGCGAGATCCTCGAGCTGAAGAACACCATCAACACGATGGTCGACCAGCTCAACGCGTTCGCCGGCGAGGTGACGCGCGTCGCGCGCGAGGTCGGCACCGAGGGCAAGCTCGGCGGGCAGGCGCAGGTCTCGGGCGTCGGCGGCACCTGGAAGGATCTGACCGACAACGTCAACTTCATGGCCTCGAACCTGACCGAGCAGGTGCGCGGCATCGTCAAGGTCGTGACCGCGGTCGCGAACGGCAACCTGACCCAGCGCCTGACCGTGCAGGCGAAGGGCGAGGTCGCGGCGCTCGCCGACACGATCAACAACATGACCGACACGCTCGCGACCTTTGCCGACCAGGTGACGAACGTGGCGCGCGAGGTCGGCGTCGACGGGCGGCTCGGCGGCCAGGCCAATGTGCCGGGCGCGGCCGGCACCTGGAAGGACCTGACCGGCAACGTCAACCTGCTGGCCGCGAACCTGACGACCCAGGTGCGCGCGATCGCCGAGGTGGCGACGGCCGTGACCAAGGGCGACCTGACGCGCTCGATCCAGGTCGAGGCCAAGGGCGAGGTGTCCGAGCTGAAGGACAACATCAACACGATGATCTCGAACCTGCGCGAGACCACCGAGCGCAACCGCGAGCAGGACTGGCTGAAGACGAACGTCGCCAAGTTCACCGGCATGCTGCAGGGCCAGCGCGACCTGACGACCGTGAGCCAGATGCTGCTGGCCGAGTTGGCGCCGCTGCTTCAGGCGCAGCAGGGCACGATCTATCACCTGGCGGGCGCCAGCCGTGACGACGACGCGCGTCTGCACCTGCTGTCGAGCTATGCGCAGTCGGGCCGCGTCAGGCTGGCGCAGAGCATCGGCCTCGGCGAGGGGCTGGTCGGCCAGTGCGCGCTGGAGAAGAAGCGCATCGTGCTCACCGACATCTCGCGCGAGATCGTCACCGTGTCGTCGAGCCTGCTCGAAGCGCGCCGCGTGAGCATCGTCGTGATCCCGGTGCTGTTCGAGGAGCAGACCAAGGCGGTCATCGAGCTCGCTTCGGTGCAGCCGTTCAGCGGCGGATCGCTCGCGTTCCTCGAGCTGCTGACGCAGAGCATCGGCGCCGTGTTCAACACGATCGAGGCGACGATGCGCACCGAGGGCCTGTTGTCGCAGTCGCAGCAGCTGACGGTCGAGCTGCAGTCGCGCCAGAGCGAGCTGCAGGAGACCAACGAACAGCTCGGCACCAAGGCGCGCCTGCTGGCCGAACAGAACGCCGAGGTCGAACGCAAGAACGCCGAGGTCGAACAGGCCCGCCACGCCCTCGAGGAGAAGGCGGCCGAGCTGGCGCTGACGTCGAAGTACAAGTCCGAGTTTCTGGCGAACATGTCGCACGAGCTGCGCACGCCGCTGAACTCGATCCTGATCCTGAGCCAGCAACTCGCCGGCAACACTGCCGGCAACCTGACCGACAAGCAGGTCGAGTTCTCGCGCAACATCAACTCGTCGGGCTCGGACCTGCTGCACCTGATCAACGACATCCTCGACCTGTCGAAGATCGAATCGGGGACGGTCTCGGTCGAGATCGAGGAGATTCCGTTCGCCGGCCTGCGCGAGACGATCGAGCGCAACTTCCGGCACGTCGCCGAGGCCAAGAGCCTGCCGTTCCGCGTGCTGTTCTCGCCCGATCTGCCGCGCGCGATGGACAGCGACGCGAAACGACTCCAGCAGATCCTGAAGAATCTGCTGTCGAACGCCGTGAAGTTCACCGCGCACGGCCATGTCGAGATTCGCGTCGGCCCGGCGACACAGGGCTGGAGCCCGGAGCACCCGACGCTCAAGCGCGCCTCGAAGGTGATCTCGTTCGCCGTCGAGGACACCGGCATCGGCGTCGCGCCCGACAAGCAGCGGCTGATCTTCGAGGCTTTCCAGCAGGCCGACGCCGGCACCTCGCGAAAGTACGGCGGCACCGGCCTGGGCCTGGCGATCAGCCGCGAGCTGGCGACGCTGCTCGGCGGCGAGATCCGCCTGTCGAGCGAGCACGGGCGGGGCAGCACGTTCACGCTGTTCCTGCCGCTGAGTTTCGAGGACGGCGAGAACACGCGCGCCGCTGCGCCGTCGACCGGCTACCTCGACGACCTGGCCGTGCCGCACGCCTACAGCGTGCTGCCGCTGGTGCGCGAGACGCAGGTGGCCGACGACCGCGATCACATCGAGGCCGGCGACACCGTGCTGCTGGTGATCGAGGACGACCCGCACTACGCTCGAATCGTGCTCGGGCTGGCACGCGACCGCGGCTTCAAGGGGCTGGTCGCGTTGAAGGGCGCGCAGGGGCTGGAGCTGGCGCGGGCCTACCGGCCGGCGGCGATCTCGCTCGACGTGTTCCTGCCCGACATGCTCGGCTGGACGGTGCTGAACCAGCTCAAGATGGACCCGGCGACCCGCCACATCCCGGTGCAGATCTTGAGCGTGGCCGACGAGGACCGCACCCACGGGCTGGCGCACGGGGCCTTCTCGTACGTCGTCAAGTCGTCGACCAGCGAAGGCATGGAGGCGGCGATCGACCGCATCAAGGAATATGCGGCGCCGCGCACCAAGCGGCTCCTGATCGTGGAGGACAACGACATCGAGGCGGATGCGATCGTCGCGCTGCTCGGGCACGACGACATCGAGGTCGAACGCGCAGCCACCGGTGGCCAGGCGCTCGATGCGCTGAAGAAGCGGCGCTTCGACTGCATCGTGCTCGACCTGCGCCTGCCCGACATCTCGGGCTTCGACCTCCTCAACACGCTGCACACCGACCCGACGCTCGGGAGCATCCCCGCGGTGGTGTTCACCGGCAAGGACCTGAGCGTCGAGGATCGGGCGCAGTTGCGGGTGATGGCCAAGAGCATCGTGCTGAAAGACGTCGATTCGCCCGAGCGGCTGCTCGACGAGACGGCGCTGTTCCTGCACCGCGTCGTCGACGCGCTGCCGCCCGACCGGCAGGAAATGCTGCGCCGCCTGCACGGCTCGAACGAGTCGCTGCGCGGCCGCAAGGTGCTGGTGGTCGACGACGACGCGCGCAACATCTTCGCGCTCACGACGCTGCTCGAGAACCAGGAGATGGACGTTCTCACCGCCACCAACGGGCGCGACGCGATCGAGCTGCTGACGAACACGCCCGACGTGAGCCTGGTGCTGATGGACATCATGATGCCGGACATGGACGGCTACGAGACGATGCGGCGGATCCGCGCCGCGCCCGCGTTCCGCACCCTGCCGATGCTCGCGCTGACGGCCAAGGCGATGAAGGGCGACCGTGAGAAGTGCCTCGAGGCCGGTGCCAGCGACTACATCTCCAAGCCCGTGAACACCGGACAGCTGCTGTCGCTGATGCGGGTCTGGCTGTTCCGATGAACGATTCGAGCGAGGGTGGCATCTCGGCCGGCGCTGAGCCGCAAGGCGATGCGCCGGTGAACATCCTCATCGTCGACGACGAGCCGGGCAACCTGGTCGTTCTCGAAACCGTGCTCGACGATCCGGGCTACCGCCTGGTGCTCGCGAAGTCGGCCGACGAGGCGCTGCTGGCGCTGGTGCGCGAGGATTTCGCGTTGCTGATCCTGGACATCCGGATGCCTGGAATGACCGGCTTCGAACTGGCGCAGATGATCAAGGAGCGCAAGAAGAGCGCCAGCATCCCGATCATCTTCTTGACGGCGTACTACGACAAGGATCAGCACGTCAGCGAAGGCTACAGCACCGGCGCCGTCGACTTTCTGAACAAGCCGGTGAATCCCGCGGTGCTGCGCTCGAAGGTCGCCGTGTTCGTCGATCTGCATCGCAAGCGCCGCGCGATTTCGCTGGCCAACCTCCGGCTGACGGCCGAGGTGGCCGAGCGCCGGCGGATCGAGGAGGAGTTGCGGCAGTTGAACCTGACGCTCGAGCAGCGCGTGGAGGAGCGCACCAACGCCCTTCACGAGGCCGACCGTCAGCTGCGCGAGATGATGGGCAGCATCACCGACGGCCTGCTGATGCTCGACCGCGACTGGCGCTTCACCTACGCCAACGAGCAGGGTGCGCGACTGATCGGCGCGCCTGCCGAGGAACTGATCGGTGCCTGCTTGTGGGAACTGTCTCCGGTGGTCGGCGCCGCCGGCGAGCACTACCGGCGCGCGATCGCGACCGGAAGGACCGTGTCGTTCGAGCAGTTCTACCCAGAGCCGATCGGGCGCTGGTTCCAGTGCCACTGCTACCCGTCGCGCGCCGGGCTCTCGGTCTACTTTCTCGACATCAATGTCCGCCACGAGGTCGACGTGCGCCGCGAGCAATTGCTCGGCGCCGAGCAGGCGGCGCGGCGCGAGGGCGAGCGCGTCGTGCGCGCCAAGGAGGAGTTCCTCACCTCGCTGAGCCACGAGCTGCGCACACCGCTGGCGGCCATTCTGGGCTGGACCACCCTGCTGCAACGGCCCAGTCTCGAGGCGAAGACGCTGCGGCGTGGCATCGAGGTCATCGCGCGCAACGCGAAGGCGCAGTCGCAGCTGGTGGCCGACCTGTTGGACGTGAGCCGGATCGTGTCCGGCAAGTTGCGGATGAACGTCGAACGCGTCGATCTGAACGCGGTGTTCTCGGACGCGGCCGATGCGGCGCGCCCCGGGGCGCAGGCCAAGGGCGTCGAGATCGACGCGCGCTTGGCGGGCTCGCCGATGGTGATCAACGGCGACCCCACCCGCCTGAACCAGATCGCCTCGAACCTGATCTCGAACGCGCTCAAGTTCACCCCCGCCGGCGGGCGCGTGACGATCGTGACCCGGGCCACCGAGCCGGGGGTCGAGGTCGATGTGTCGGATACCGGGGAAGGGATCGACGAAGAGTTTCTGCCCTACGTCTTCGATCGCTTCAGTCAGGGCGACGGGTCGGCGGCGCGGGTTCACGGCGGCCTCGGGCTCGGGCTGTCGATCGTGAAGAGCCTGGTCGAGCAGCACGGCGGGTCGGTCGAGGCCCAGAGCGGCGGGAAGGGCCGCGGCTCGTCGTTCCGTCTCAGCTTCGCGCGCGACGCGCAGCTGCGTGTCGATGCGCCGACCAGCGAGCTGGGCATTCTCGAGGCGGACGTCGTCTCGGCACTGCCGCCCGAGGATGCCGACCTGCGAGGCATCCACGTTCTGCTGGTGGACGATCACGAAGATGTGCTCGAGGTCGGGTTGCGGCTCCTCGAGGAATGCGGCGCCCGGGTCACGACCGCGAGTTCGGGAGAGCAGGCGCTGGATCGGCTCTCGAGCGAACCCTTCGAGGTGCTGCTGAGCGACCTGGGCATGCCCGGCATGGACGGCTATGCGCTGATTCGCGCGGTGCGGGCAGACCTGAGATTGACCGCCGACTTGCTGCCGGCCGCCGCGGTCACGGCCTTCGTGCGCAGCGAGGATCGCCGACGCGCGCTCGATGACGGCTTCCAGGTGGTGATCCAGAAGCCCGTCACCCGGGCCGCGTTGACTCAGACCATCCTCGAACTCGCGGCCATGCGTCGACCGCAGAAGGCCGCCTGATCTCGACCGGCGCCGCCGCGACGCGCTCCTATCCGATGTGCTTGCCGAAGTGGTACAGCGAGCGTTCGCGGGCGGTGGCCGCGGCGCCGGCGTTGTAGGAGCCGCGCTGATCGCAGTTGAAGCCATGATTGGCCGCGTAGAGATGGACTTCAACTTCCGGGTGTGCCCGCTCGAAGGCCTTCACGCTCTCGACCGAAATATGTGCATCCTGATCGCCGAAGTGCGCCATCGTCGGCACCGCGGGCCGGCGCGCAGGCTCGTCGCCGACCGTCATGCCGCCGCCGTAGTAGGCCACTGCCGCGGACAGGCCGGCCACTTTCTCGGCCGAGCGCCAGACCAGCAGACCGCCCCAGCAGTAGCCGACGACGCCGACCTTGCCGGCCTTCGCGACGTACTCGACCGCGGCTTGGATGTCCTGCAGCACGCCGGGCGCGGGCAAGGCCTCGACGGCGGCCTTCAGGCGCGAGCCGCGGGTCACGTCGTCCGGCGTGTAGCCGAGCTGGATGTCGCGCTCGATGCGGTCGAACGTCGCCGGTGCGATGGCGAGGTAGCCGGCCGCGGCGTAACCATCGGTGATGTCGCGAATATGCGAATTGACGCCGAAGATCTCCTGCAGCACGACGATCGCGCCTCTCGGCGGGGCCGCAGGCTCCGACAGGTAGGCGGTCGACTTGAAGCCATCGGCAGCGGTGAGGGTGACGGTCGAAGAAGGCATGTGGTGAACTCCTGGTTGGTCGAGATGCAATCATCGCGGCTCCGAGCGGCTCTCGTGCGGTCGACGCGGAACACCCATGGCCGGCGCCAACCTCCCCATCTACGCCGCGATCGCCGCCAACGTCGCGATCGCGGTGACCAAGTTCGTGGTCGCCGGCATCACCGGCAGCTCGGCGATGATGTCGGAAGGCGTGCACTCGGGTGTCGACACGTTCAACGGCATCCTGCTGCTGCTCGGCGTGCGCCTGAGCAAGCGGCCCGCCACCGCGGAGCATCCGTTCGGCCACGGCAAGGAGCTGTACTTCTGGAGCCTGATCGTGGCCGTGCTGGTGTTCGGCCTCGGCGGCGGCGTCTCGCTGTTCCAGGGCGTGCTGCAGATCCGCCACCCCGCGCCGCTGGTCGACCCGAAGTGGAACTACATCGTGCTGGCCGCGGCGTTCGTGTTCGAGGGCGCGAGCTTCGCGGTCGCGTTGCGCCAGTTCCTGCAACGGCGCGGCGCCACGCCGTTCTGGGAGGCGCTGCACCGAAGCAAGGACCCGGCCAACTACATGGTGCTCGCCGAGGATGCGGCGGCGCTGGTCGGCCTCGCGATCGCGGCGCTCGGCATCGCGCTCAGCGAATACTTCGAGATGCCGCTGTTCGATGGCGCCGCCTCGTTGTTGATCGGCGCACTGCTGGCCGGTGTCGCGGTGCTGCTGATTCGCGAGTCGCGCGGGCTGCTGATCGGCGAGGGCATCCGCCTCGAGACGGCCCAGGCGATCCGCGAGATCGCGCTGGCCGAGCCCACGGTGCGCGCCGTCGGCCGCATCCTGTCGATGTACATCGGCCCGGACGAGGCGCTCGTGACGATGGACGTCGAGTTCGATGCGAAGAGCGCGACCGGCGACGCGGCCGCAGCGATCGACGCGATCGAACAGCGCGTGCGCGAGCGCTTCCCGATGATCCGCCGCCTGTTCGTCGATGCGGGCAGCGCAGCGGCGCCGAGCCGGTGACGGCGTCTTACCCGGTGGCGAAGCGCATGGCCGAAACCGCTAAAGCACCGCGATGATCGCGTTGGCCGCCGCGGTCAGTGTCGCGGCCGTGGCGCTGGAGATCTTGCCGGTCTTCCAGTAGGTCTGGACCGAACTGTTGAACGCGTTCAGCTGGTTCTTGGCCTGCTTGTTCAGCCCGGCCTGGATCGACGCCGTGGTGTTCTGCAGTTTGTCGGTCAGTGCGCCGATCTGCCCGGCGGTCAGCGCCAGCGCGGGGTCGGAGAGGAGCGCGATCAGGTTGCTGGCCGCGACGTCCGACGGATCGAGCCGGAACGCTCGGGTCAGCTGCACGGCGTTGAGCCGGCCCGCACCGACGATCTGGCCCTTGTTGTTGATGCCGCGCGCGGTCAGCAGCTCCCAGCCCTGACCCGAGGCGATCATCGTGTTCAGGTCGATCATCGAGCCGCCGTCGAGCAGGTTGCCGGTCCACAGGAACGCATGAAACGCGGCATTGTTGGTCGTGCTCGCCTGGCCCACCACCTGGCTCAGCTGAGGGTAGCGCGTGTTGATCGCGTAGGCGGCGCTGTAGCTGCCGCCGAGGGTGCCGAGGTCGCGCGTGCCCGGCCCCGCGTTCAGGAACGCGTGGTTGTTGAAGAGGTCGCTGTCGATGTTGGACTGGCCGACGATCTCGCCGATGTCGTTGATCGCGAAGGCCGTGCTGTCGCGCCCGGCCAGCGCGACGACACCCACCATGGCGTTGTTGTCGAAGCGGAAAGCGTGGTTGGGGAACCCGGTCGACACCACGGTCGCCGCGGTGCCGACCGCCGTGTTCACGTTGTTCACGCCCCAGCCGGTGCTGGAGCGGCAATTGGCGAAGGGCGCCGGCACGAGCGTGCCGAGGTCGCTGGCGCCAGGCACGACCGGACCGCCCGGCGCCGTGCGGAAGGCGTGCGACGACGAGCCGCAGCCATCGGGCGGCACGGTCGCGAAGCCGACCACGACGGCCGCGTCGTTGATGGCACGACCGCCACTGTTGTTGAAGCCGTTGACACCGCCGGCCGGGGCGAGCGTGCCCAGGTCGACCATCAGCGGCTGGCCCGGGTCGGCCCGGAACGCGCGTCGAACGACACTGTTGAACGGCCCGATCAGGGCGGTGTCGGCGTCGCCGGTGACCTGCCCGGAGCTGTTGATCGCATAGCCGATGCTGGTCGCGCCGCCGAGCGTGCCGAGTTGATCGGCGGGCTGGATCGGGCGGTTCGGTGCGGTCCGGTAGGCGCGCTGCGTGCCATCGCTCAGCCGCGACCAGCCGGTCGCCTGGCCCGCGATGTTGATGCCGAGCGCGTCGGACTCGAGGCCGCCGAGGGTGCCCAGATCGGTGACGACGTACTTGAGGGTCACGCTTTGCGCCTGCGACCCAGGCGACCAGCAGAGGGCGGCGGCGAGCAGCAACGGGGTGGCCCATGACAGGCGCAGGCGTGAGGTTGGTTGGGCAGTGGCAAGCGAGGACATGACGCGCTCCTTTCAGACCGCCCCGGGGCGGGACGGATTGCGGCCAAGGTAGTTGCACCCCGTTACCAATCCGTTACCGTACGAGGCCGTCCGAGATACGCCGGCGGCAATCCGATGTTCGCGCTCGAGACCCTGAAGGACCTCGTGCTGTCGGGCGCGCCTATCGCCGCCGAGCGGCTGCCGAGTCCGACCACGGTCGGCGCCCTGGTCGAACGACGCCTGAGCCAGCTCTCGGCGCCGGCGCTGAAGCTGGCGCGGGTCGCGGCGCTGGCCGGCGCGAATTTCTCGGCCTCACTGGCGGCCGCGGTGCTCGACCTGCATCCGCTCGACATCGCCGAGCCGTGGCGCGAGCTTGAGGCCGCGCTGGTGATTCGCGACGGTGCGTTTGCGCACGACCTGATCCTCAAGGCCACGCGGGCGTCGGTGCCCGAAGCGATCGCCCGGCTGCTGCACCGGCGGATCGCCGAGCGGTTGCAGGCCGACGAGGCGCTGCCGGCGCGCATCGCGCCTCACTGGGGTCGCGGTCGCGAGCAACCACAAGGCGCAGACGCTGAGCGAGCTGGGGCAGTGGGCGCGCGCACGCCAGGCGCTCGACTGCGACGCCCCCGCCGTGCCGTCGGTGAGCGCGCGCCGGGCCACGCTCGCTGCCCGGATCGATCGCGCGCTCGGCCAAGCCGACGAGCACGCGCTGAAGGGCGCCCTAGAACTGCTCGGCGGGTGGGGACCACCACGTTCGCATGCTCGCGCTGCTCGAGCAGGCGGCATGGATGGAGCATGAGGCAGCGATCGCGCGCTTCGACGAGGTGATGCGGCTGGCCGGCGAGTTCGAGTTCGCCGGCGTCGGCATGAAGGCGGGGCTGCTTCGCGCGGAGCGACTGCACCGCGAGAACCGGTCTGACGAAGCCGCGACCGCGCTGCGCGATCTGCTGCCCCGCGTCGAGCGCGTGCCCCCGGCCGACATGTACCGGGCCGAGGCGTGGTGGGTCGCGGTGCGCGTCTTCGATGCCTGCGGAGCCAACGAGGACGCGATGGCGGCGCTAGCCCAAGGGTCACGCTGGATACGCCAGGTGGCGCTGCCCCACGTGCCGGACGCCTTTCGCGAGAGCTTTCTGCACCGCAATCCGACCCACCGCGCGCTGCTGGCGGCGGCCCGCCGCTTGGCCTGAGACCGCGGCCCTTGCAGCGCAGGGCCTAGTGATCGAGCAACTTCGGCCCCGCGCCCGCGGCTG
The DNA here is from genome assembly GCA_035554275.1 of Burkholderiaceae bacterium. GTDB lineage: Bacteria > Pseudomonadota > Gammaproteobacteria > Burkholderiales > Burkholderiaceae_C > LMDS01. The sequence continues at coordinate 9,515 of DATMIN010000113.1, read as the reverse complement.
CATTCGCCGCCGCCTCGATGCCGCCGTCGACCCAGCGACGGCCGTGCGCGAACGCGAGGTGCGCGGCCACGGTCGGGTTGCTGAAAGGCGGGGTCGGCACGCTCAGCGGGATCTCGAGCGCGACCGCTTCGGTCGCGTCGTAGATCACCAGGCGCGGGGCGAACGCGTTGTCGCCCAGGCGCTGCGGCGAGCACTGAAACTCGAATCCACGGTACTGGGCGAAGTAGGTCGGCTCCATGCGTTCATTCCCCGAAAGGCCGGTGCCGGTGAGTTCCCGGCACTCAGGTTGTAGCAGATTGTGAGTGGCGGTGAAAGCGGCACCTATCCCCGAATCAAGGGTGCGTGCCACACCGGTAGGCGCCGTCCGACAGTCGAATCCGCTGCCCCCGACTTGGGTCGGCGCACCGTCCTTTCGTACGATCTTCGCATGAAACCTCCCGTCAAATTCCTCGTGCTGTTCGACCACAACGCCCCGAGAGCGTTGCTTTTCGACAGTCAGCAGTGTTTATTGGGCGAAGTGATCGAGGAGGACGGCTTCATCGTCGACAGCCTGTTGCGCGGCGCCACGGAGTGCCCGATGCCGAGCGACAACAACATGCTCCGGTCGATCGTGCCCCCGCCGTCGCCGCAGCAGCCGGTGCGCTACTTCGAGCTCCACCGATGAGCGCGCGCGCCGATCACACCGAGCCCGGCGATCTGCCGGGCGCGCCGCCGGCCCCGCCGCCACCGGCTCCCGACGTGATCCCGGTGCGCGATCCGCAGCCGTCCGACCAACCAGACGTCCCCGCGCCCGTGCGCGATCCGGTCGGCGAGCCGCCGGCGATCGCGGCGGGCGGTGCCGCGCCCCTCCGGTAGGCCGGGGCGCCCGATTCTCATCGCCTGCCCGAGGAGCCCGCCATGCCCCGAGCCGCCTGGAGCGCCAAGCGTGAACGCCAGTACCAGCACATCAAGGAAGGGCTGGTCGAGCACGGCCGGCCCGAGCCGCTGGCCGAGGAGATCGCGGCCCGCACGGTCAACAAGGAACGCGCCCGCCACGGCGAGGCCGAGACCGCGAGCGCGTCGTCGCTGAACGACATCTCGTCGAGCCGCCGCGGCGGGCTGCATTCGCACGCCGGCGGGGGCGGCCGCACGCTCGCGCAGTTGCGCAACGAGGCGCGTCAGCGCGGCATCAAGGGCCGCTCGACGATGAACAAGGCGCAGCTCGAGCAGGCGTTGCGCCGCTGAGCACCGCGACGATGCGCACAGCGTCACGGCCTGCGCCCGAGGCGCCGCGCGCGCTCGTGTACGTCAGCGACGCCGATCCCGGCATCCGCCGCGTGCGTCGCGGCGCGGGCTTCGCCTACGTCCGGCCCGACGGCGCGGCGCTGCGCGACGCCGGCCAGCTGCAACGCATCCGCCGCCTCGCGATCCCGCCGGCCTACGGGCAGGTCTGGATCTGCGCGCTGCCGCACGGCCACCTGCAGGCCACCGGCCGCGATGCGCGCGGCCGCAAACAGTACCGTTACCACGCCGACTGGCGCCGGCAGCGCGACGAGCGCAAGTTCGACCGGCTGCTCGAGTTCGGCGCCGCGCTGCCGCGCATCCGCCGCCAGGTCGCCGCCGACCTGGCTGCGCCGATCGGCGAGCAGGTGGCGCGGCGCAGCGTCGTCGCCGCGATCGTGCGGCTGCTCGACACGACGCTGATGCGGGTCGGCAACGACGAGTACGCACGCAGCAACGGCTCGTTCGGCCTGACCACGCTGCGCCAGCGCCACGCGCGGGTGCGCGGTGCCGCGCTGCAGCTGCGCTTTCGCGGCAAGAGCGGCGTGGTGCACGATGTAAGCCTCGAGGACCGGCGCGTCGCCCGCGTCGTGCGGCAATGCCAGGCGCTGCCGGGTCAGGAGCTGTTCCGCTACGTCGACGAGCAAGGCGAGACGCATGGCGTCGGCTCGACCGACGTCAACGACTACCTGCGCGAGGCCAGCGGCGGCGACTTCACCGCGAAGGATTTCCGCACCTGGCACGGCAGCGTGCACGCGCTGCAGTTGTGGCGTGCGCTCGATCCGGCCGAGGCGGCGCGGCCGACGCTCGCCGGCACAAAGCGGCTGCTGGCCGAGGTGGCGGCGCGGCTTGGCAACAGCGTCGCGGTGTGCCGCAAGGCGTACGTGCACCCGAAGGTGCTGGCGTTGCTCAGCGGCGAGACCGCGCTGAATGGCGCTGAAGCGGCCAGGCCGGCGCGCACCCGCGGCCTCGCCGCGCCCGAGCTCGATCTGCTCGGCTACTTGCGCGGCCACGGGTAAACCCGTCGGCCGCCGGCATTGCTGCGCGCTGTGATCGCAAACTAAAATCTACTGACCGGTCGGTCGACGATGTTGGCGTCGCGCCCTGCCGTCCCGCGGGTCGTTCGCCGCTGCATCCCAAGGAGTCTGCCGATGTCCGAAGCCCTCGTGCTCAGCGCCCAGACCGGCGCCGTGCGCACCCTCACGCTGAACCGCCCGCAGGCGCTCAACAGTTTCACCGCCAGGCTGCACGGCGAGCTCCTCGCCGCGCTCGAAGCCGCCGCGGCGGACCGCAGCGTACGCTGCCTCGTACTCACCGGTGCCGGGCGCGGCTTCTGCGCCGGTCAGGATCTCGCCGATCCGGCGATCGCGCCGAACACCACGCCGGGCGCCAAGCCCACCGATGTGGGCAACGTGATCGAGCGCTACTACAAGCCGCTCGCGCTGCGCCTGCGCTCGATGCCGGTGCCGGTGATCGCGGCCGTCAACGGCGTGGCCGCGGGCGCCGGCGCGAGCATCGCGCTCGGCTGCGACCTGGTGATCGCGACGCGCTCGGCCAGCTTCATCCAGGCGTTCTCGAAGATCGGCCTGGTGCCCGACGCCGGCGGCACCTGGCTGCTGCCGCGGCTGGTCGGCCGGGCCCACGCGATGGCGCTGGCGTTGACCGGCGACAAGCTGCCCGCCGACGAGGCGCAGCGCATCGGCCTGATCTGGAAGTGCGTCGACGATGCCGAGTTCGCCGCGTTCGTCGCGTCGACGGCCGAGCGCCTGGCCGCGATGCCGACTGCCGCACTGGTGGCGACGCGCGCCGCGCTCGACGCCGCGATGGGCCTGAACTACGCAGCCGCGCTGAGCCACGAAGGCGCACTGCAGACGACGCTGAGCGCCGCGCACGACTACCAGGAGGGCGTGGCCGCCTTCACGGCCAAGCGCCCCGCGGTCTTCACCGACCGCTGAAGCAGCGCGCCACGATGCCCCGCGGCCGCGCCCCCGGCTACGACACCCAGCGCGAGCAGATCCTCGCGCGCGCGGCGGAATTGTTCGCGCGTCAGGGCTACACCGCGACCTCGATGAACCAGGTCGCGCTGGCGTGCGGTGTCTCCAAGCCGTCGCTGTACCACTACGTGCGTGACAAGTCCCAGCTGCTGGTCGAGATCGCCGAAGACCACGTCGGCCGGCTGCAGGCGCTGGTCGCGCAGGTGCAGGGCCGCCCGCTCGATGCCGAGGCGCGGGTGCGCGCGCTGATCGCGAGCTTTCTCGAGGTCTACGCCGATGCGCAGGCCGCGCACCGCGTGCTCACCGAGGACGTGAAATTCCTCGAGCCGGCCGACCGCGAACGCGTGCTCGACGCGCAGCGCGCCGTCGTCGCCGCGTTCGCCGAGGCGATCGCCGAGAGCCGCCCCGAGCTGCGCGCGAGCGATCTGCACAAGCCGGTCGCGATGCTGCTGTTCGGCATGATGAACTGGATGTTCACCTGGCTGCAGCCGGGCGGTCGGCTCACGCACACGGCGATGGCGCCGGTCGTGGCCGACCTGTTCTTCGGCGGCCTGCGCGCGGTGCAGCTGCCCGCCGCGCCGAGCGCGGCACCCGCCGCCGCGCCGCGCCGCGCCCGGCGCGCCTGAGCCGATCCTCGTTCGATCTCTCGTTCTCACTCACTCACCGCACGGAGACATACATGACCCTGAACAAGACCCTCGTCGCGCTCGCCGCGCTGTGCGGCGCGGCGATGCTCGCGCACGCCGACGTCAACATCGGCGTGACGCTGTCGGCCACCGGGCCGGCCGCCTCGCTCGGCATCCCCGAGAAGAACACGATCGCGCTGATGCCCAAGACGATCGGCGGGCAGACGATCAACTACATCGTGCTCGACGATGCCTCCGATACGACGCAGGCCGTCAGCAACGCGCGCAAGCTGATCACCGAGAGCAAGGTCGACGCGATCGTCGGCTCGACGACGACGCCGAACTCGCTCGCGATGATCGACGTGGTGGCCGAGAACAAGACGCCGATGATCTCGCTGGCGGCATCGTCGCGGATCGTCGAGCCGATGGACGCGAAGCGCAAGTGGGTCTTCAAGACGCCGCAGAACGACATCATGATGTCGCTCGCGATCGCGACGAACATGGCCGACGCCGGCATCAAGACCGTCGGCTACATCGGCTTCGCCGACGCGTACGGCGAGGGCTGGTACACCGAATTCTCGAAGGCCGCGGGGCTGAAGGGCCTGACGATCGTGGCCAACGAGCGCTATGCGCGCACCGACACCGCGGTGACCGGCCAGGTGCTGAAGATCGTTGCGGCCAAGCCCGACGCGGTGCTGATCGGCGCCTCCGGCACGCCCGCGGTGCTGCCCGAGCGCTCGCTGCGCGAGCGCGGCTACACCGGCAAGTACTACCAGACGCACGGCGTGGCGAACAACGACTTCCTGCGCGTCGGCGGCAAGGACGTCGAAGGCACGCTGCTGCCATCAGGCCCGGTGCTCGTCGCGGAGCAACTGCCGGCGGCCAACCCGGTGAAGAAGTCGGCCATGGACTACGTGACGAAGTACGAGGCCGCGTACGGCAAGGGCTCGGTCTCGACGTTCGGGGCACACGCGTGGGACGCCGGCCTGGTGCTGCAGGCCGCGATCGCGCAGGCGCTGAAGAAAGCGCCGCCGGGCACGCCCGAATTCCGCGCCGCGCTGCGCGACGCGATCGAGGCGACCAAGGAAGTGCACGGCGCGCACGGCATCTTCAACATGTCGCCGACCGATCACCTCGGCCTCGACCAGCGCGCCCGCGTGATGGTCAAGATCGACAACGGCGCCTGGAAGTACCAGCCCTAAATTCCGCGGGCCGAGCGCCGGGCCGCCCCAAGCCGGCCCGCATCCCCTTGGGGGATCGACGAACGTACTCGTTCGGCGAGGGGCTCCATCAGGCGGGAAAACCCCTTCGGGCCGGAATCGAGCGCACTTCTAGAATCGTTGTGCAGTTGCACATCGAAGAACGAGGAGTCGCCGGATGGCCCAGTCGCGCCGCGCAGTGAAACCCGTCGCGAGCGCCGAGGCCGAACCGGCGGCGCCGCCCGTCGCACCCGCTGCGGCCGACGCTGCCGGCCCGCGCATCCTGAAGAAGTATCCGAACCGGCGCCTGTACGACACCCAGCTCAGCAGCTACATCACGCTGGCCGACGTGAAGGCGATGGTGCTCGGCGCCGAGAGCTTCGAGGTGCGCGACGCCAAGAGCGGCGAGGACCTGACGCGCAGCATCCTGCTGCAGATCATCCTCGAGGAAGAGAGCGGCGGGCTGCCGATGTTCTCGGCGCCGATGCTGGCGCAGATCATCCGCTTCTACGGCCACTCGATGCAGGGCATGATGGGCTCGTACCTCGAGAAGAACCTGCAGACCTTCACCGACATCCAGGCCCGGCTGGCCGAGCAGTCGAAGGGCCTGCTCGACCCGACGGCGCAGACGCCGGAGATGTGGTCGCAGTTCCTGAGCGGCCAGGCGCCGGTGGTGCAGAACCTGATGGGCAACTACCTGGAGCAGTCGCGCAAGATGTTCGCGCAGATGCAAGAGCAGATGGCCAAGCAGGCCGCGCTGTTCCCCGGCATTCCCGGCTTCAAGCCCCCGAAACGCTGAGCGCGGCGGTCGATCGGCGAAAATCGCCGCATGACCTCCGACACGCTCGTTCTTCCCGAGACCTCCGCGCCCGCTTCGTCGGCACCGAAGATCGGCTTCGTCTCGCTCGGCTGCCCGAAGGCGCTGACCGACTCGGAGCTGATCCTCACGCAACTGCGTGCCGAGGGCTACCAGACCTCGAAGACCTTCGCCGGCGCCGATCTGGTGATCGTCAACACCTGCGGCTTCATCGACGACGCGGTGCAGGAGAGCCTCGACACGATCGGCGAGGCGCTGGCCGAGAACGGCAAGGTGATCGTCACCGGCTGCCTCGGCGCCAAGGGCGGCGACGGCGGCGGCAACCTGGTGCGCCAGATGCACCCGAGCGTGCTCGCCGTCACCGGCCCGCATGCCGCGAACGAGGTGATGGACGCGGTGCATCGTCACAGCCCGAAACCGCACGACCCGTTTGTCGATCTGGTTCCTCCCCAGGGCGTGAAGCTCACGCCGCGCCACTACGCGTATCTCAAGATCAGCGAGGGCTGCAACCACCGCTGCTCGTTCTGCATCATTCCGAGCATGCGCGGTGATCTGGTCTCGCGCCCGATCGGCGACGTGCTCGGCGAGGCGCAGCGCCTGTTCGAGGCCGGCGTCAAGGAGCTGCTGGTGATCAGCCAGGACACCAGCGCGTACGGCGTCGACGTGAAGTTCCGCACCGGCTTCTGGGACGGCCGGCCGGTCAAGACCCACATGACCGAGCTGTGCGAGAAGCTCGCCGAGATCGCCGCCCCGCACGGCGCGTGGGTGCGGCTGCACTACGTCTACCCGTACCCGCATGTCGATGCGATCCTGCCGCTGATGGCCGGCGGCGGCGTGCTGCCGTACCTCGACGTGCCGTTTCAGCACTCGCACCCCGATGTGCTCAAGCGCATGAAGCGCCCGGCCAACGGCGAGAAGAACCTCGAGCGGCTGCAGCGCTGGCGCGCAGCCTGCCCCGAGCTCGTGATCCGCAGCACCTTCATCGCGGGCTTTCCGGGCGAGACGGAAAGCGAGTTCGAGCACCTGCTCGGGTTCATGCGCGAGGCGCAGATCGACCGCACCGGCTGCTTCGCCTACTCGGCCGTCGACGGCGCGACCGCGAACGCGCTGCCCGGCATGCTGCCGATCGAGCTGCGCGAGGAGCGCCGCGCGCGCTTCATGGCAGTGGCCGAGGCGGTGTCGGCGGCGAAGCTGCAACGCCGCGTCGGCGCGACGATGCAGGTGCTCATCGATTCAGCGCCCGCGCTCGGCCGCAAGGGTGGCGTCGCGCGCTCGTACGCCGACGCCCCGGAGATCGACGGCCGCGTGCAGTTGCTGCCGCCCGAGAAGGCCTCGAAGGTGCTGCGCGTCGGCGAGTTCACGCGCGCACGCATCGTCGGCACGCAAGGGCACGATCTGGTCGGCGTGCCGATCTGACGGCGCACGCCGGCCGCCCGCGATGGCCCCGCGAGAATTCGATGTGATCGTGATCGGCGCCGGCCAGTCCGGCCCGTTCCTGGCCGCGCGCTTCGCGCAGGCCGGCCAGCGCGTCGCACTGATCGAGCGCGAGCACCTCGGCGGCACCTGCGTCAACGACGGCTGCATCCCGACCAAGACGCTGGTGGCGAGCGCGCGCGCCGCGCACGTGGCGCGCCGCGCGGCCGAGTTCGGCGTGCGGATCGACGGCGGCGTGACGGTCGACCTGCGCGCCGTCAAGGCACGCAAGGACGCGGTCGTGAACGAGTCGGTCGCGAGCCTGACCGCGTGGCTCGAGGGCCCGAAGACGCTGACGCTGATCCGCGCCGAGGCGCGCTTCGTCGGCCCGGGCCGGGTGCGGGCCGGCGACGACGAGTTCAGCGCACCGCAGATCTTCATCAATGTCGGCGGCCGGCCGACCGTGCCCGACTGGCCGGGGCTGGCCGACGTGCCGTATCTGACCAACACCTCGATGATGGCGCTCGAGACGCTGCCGGCGCATTTGATCGTCGTCGGCGGCAGCTACATCGGCCTCGAGTTCGCGCAGATGTACAGGCGCTTCGGCAGCGAGGTCACCGTGATCGAGGCTGCGCCGCGGCTGATCGCGCGCGAGGACACCGAGGTCAGTGACGCACTGCGCGCACTGCTCGAAGGCGAGGGCATCGCGGTCCACACCGGCGCGGCGAATCTCGCAATGGCACGCGACGGCGACCGCGTGCGCGTGCGCTTCGATCGCGCCGGCGCCGCGCAAGCGGTCGTCGGCAGCCACCTGCTGCTCGCGGTCGGGCGCACGCCGAACACCGACGGGCTCGGCCTGGCCGAGGCCGGTGTCGACCTCGACGCGCGCGGCTTCATCGTCGTCGACGACGAGTTGCGCACCAGTGCGCCCGGTGTCTGGGCGCTCGGCGACGTGAACGGGCAGGGCGCGTTCACGCACACCTCGTACAACGACTTCGAGATCGTCGCGGCAAACCTGCTCGACGCTGGCACTCGCCGTGTCTCCGACCGCGTGATGGCCTACGCGCTCTACACCGACCCGCCGCTCGGCCGCATCGGCATGAGCGAGGCGCAGGTGCGCGCGAGCGGGCGCGCGGCGAAGGTCGCGCGCTTGCCGATGGGGCGCGTCGGCCGCGCGCGCGAGCGCGGCGAGACCACCGGCTTCATGAAGGTGCTGGTCGACGCGCAGACCGATCGCTTCCTCGGCGCCGCGTTGTTCGGCATCGAGGCCGACGAAGTCGTGCAGCTGCTGCTGCTCGCGATGGCCGCCGATCTGCCCACCACCCGCATCGCGCGGACGATGTGGATCCACCCGACCGTCAGCGAGCTGCTGCCGAGCCTGTTCGCGGCGCTCGAGCCGCTCGCCTGAGGCCTCCACTCCCACGAGCCGATGACCGACCTCTTCGAAGACGCCGACGCCGCGCGGCCCTCGATTGCGACCGAGCTGATCCACCACGCCTACCGCGCGCCGGCCGGCTTCGAGGCGCCGCAACCCGGCGTGCACAAGGCCTCGACGGTGTTCTTCGCCAACGTCGCGGCGATGCGCGCGCGCAACTGGCGCGAGAAGGTCGGCTACACCTACGGCCTGCACGGCACGCCGACGACGTTCACGCTCGAGGAGCGCATCGCCACGCTCGAGGGCGGCCTGCACTGCGTGCTGGTGCCGAGCGGCCTCGCAGCGATCGCGCTGACCGACGCCGCGCTGCTGCGCGCCGGCGACGAGGTGCTGATCCCCGACAACGCCTACAACCCGAACAAGGAACTCGCGCGCCACGAACTCGCGCGCTGGGGCATCGCGCACCGTCTCTACGATCCGATGGACGCGGCCGCGCTCGCCGCGCTGCTGACGCCGGCGACCAAGCTGGTGTGGATCGAGCCGCCCGGCTCGGTGACGATGGAGTTCCCCGACGTCGCGGCGCTGGTGCGCGCGGCGCGCTCGCAGGGCGCGCTCGTCGCGCTCGACAACACCTGGGGCGCCGGCCTCGCGTTCGACCCGTTCCGGCTCGAGCGCGACGCGCAAGGCGCGTCGACGCTCGGCGCCGACCTCTCGGTGCACGCGCTGACGAAGTACCCGTCGGGCGGCGGCGATGTGCTGATGGGCTCGGTCACGACGCGCGACCCGGCGCTGCACCTGAAGCTGAACGCGACCCACATGCGGATGGGCTGG
>DATMIN010000112.1:0-14034 GCA_035554275.1 Burkholderiaceae bacterium | reverse complement strand
CCTTCTCGGGGTGGTCCTTCCAGATGTCCTGCGTGGTGATCGCGGTGACGCCCACGCCGTCGATGATCGCGCGGTGGCCCCACGGCTCGCCGACGCAATAGCCGTCCATGTTGCCGACGCGCATGTTCGCGACCATCTGCGGCGGCGGCACAGTGATCAGCTTCGCGCCGTTCAGCGGGTTGATGCCCGACGCGGCGAGCCAGTAGTGGATCCACATCGCGTGGGTGCCGGTCGGGAAGGTGCCAGCGAAGGTGTACTCGCGCTTTTCCTTCGCCATCACCTTGGCGAGCGACGCTCCGTCGACCGCGCCCTTGTCGGCCAGGGCCTTGCTCAGCGTGATCGCCTGGCCGTTGTTGTTCAGGCTCATCAGCACCGCCATGTCCTTCTTCGGGCCGGCGGTGCCGAGCTGGACGCCGTAGAGCAGGCCGTACAGCACGTGCGCCATGTCGAGCTCGCCGTTGACGAGCTTGTCGCGCACGCCGGCCCACGAGGCCTCCTTGCTCGGCACGATCTTGACGCCGTACTTCTTGTCGAAGCCGAGCACCGAGGCCATCACGACCGAGGCGCAGTCGGTCAACGGGATGAAGCCGATCTTGACTTCCTCCTTCTCGGGCTTGTCGGAGCCTTGCGCATAAACGGCCGTGCGCAGCCCCGGCAGCAGGCCGGCGGTGCCGGCGACGGCGGCGGCCTGGACCAGGCGGCGGCGGCGGGTGTCGATCGCGGGGGACGGTGACTTCGGTGTCGGTTGCATGGTGGGCTCGCTGAGACGAAGAAGCGGTGACGCGGACGGCGGACGCGTGTCGCGCTGCTGTCGCGGCGCGGACGAGCGAATGCCATTAGGGTGGTAACCGCGGCTCGCTGCGCACGATGGGCCGGCTGCGGGTGGCCGACCGGCCGAGCGGGCCGGGCGTGGATGACCGACCGACGCTGGACGGATCCATGGAACTGCAGAAGAGGTCGCCGTTGACCTTGCAATGCAACATGCAATCCATGTGCCAACGCGCCCGACCCTGTGCCGCCGCGCATCGACGCCGCGCGTGCACCGCCACGGCGACCGTGCGCGTGCGCGCCGCACTGGCGCTGTGCGCGGCCGCCCCAAGCCGCACTGCCGAAAACCCCGCTTGGCCGGCCGGGCCGAAGTCCGCACACTCCCCCGCCGGAGCGGCGCGTCGATCGACCCCGCGCGAAGTCCATCCATCGCAGGGAGAACCACATGCATCGCACCGTCGTCCGCTCGACCCTCGGCGCCGCCGCGCTGGCGCTGCTCGGCAGCGCCGCGCTGGCACAGACCAGCCCGGTCAAGGTCGGCTTCATGCTGCCCTACACCGGCACCTACGCCAGCTTGGGGAACATGATCGAGAGCGGCTTCAGGCTCTACGTTCAGGAACAGGGCGGCAAGCTCGGCGGGCGCGAGGTGCAGTACTTCAAGGTCGACGACGAGTCCGAGCCGTCGAAGGCGACCGACAACGTCAACAAGCTGATCAAGCGCGACAACGTCGACGTGCTGGTCGGCACCGTGCACTCGGGCGTCGCGCTGGCGATGGCGAAGGCGGCGCGCGACAACAACACGCTGCTGATCATCCCGAACGCCGGCGCCGACGCGATCACCGGCGCGATGTGCGCGCCGAACATCGTGCGCAGCTCGTTCTCGAACTGGCAGCCGGCCTACGCGATGGGCAAGGTCGCGGCCGAAGGATTTGGCAAAGAGAAGGGCGCGAAGAAGGCGATCACGATCACCTGGAATTACGCCGCCGGCAACGAATCGGTGAAGGGCTTCGGCGAGGCCTTCGAGAAGGGCGGCGGCAAGGTCGTGAAGGAACTGAACCTGCCGTTCCCCGGCGTCGAGTTCCAGGCGCTGCTGACCGAGATCGCGGCGCAGAAGCCCGATGTGGTCTACGCGTTCTTCGCCGGCGGCGGCGCCGTCAAGTTCGTCAAGGACTACGCCGCCGCGGGGCTGAACAAGACGATCCCGCTCTACGGCCCCGGCTTCCTGACCGACGGCACGCTCGAGGCGCAGGGCGCCGCCGCACAGGGCATGCTGACGACGCTGCACTACGCCGACAACCTCGAGACGCCGCGCAACAACGCGTTCCGCAAGGCCTTCGCACTGACCTACAAGGCCAACGCCGACGTGTACGCGGTGCAGGGCTACGACGCGGCGCAGATCCTCGCTGCGGGGCTGACCGCCGTGAAGGGCGACCTGACCAAGCGCGACGCGCTGACCGCGGCGATGCACAAGGTCACCGTCGACAGCCCGCGCGGCAAGTTCACGATCTCGCCGGCCGGCAACCCGGTGCAGGACATCTACCTGCGCGAGGTCAAGGGCAACAACAACGAGTTCCGCGCGATCGCGGTGAAGGCGCTGGCCGACCCGGCGCGCGGCTGCAAGCAGCTGTAAAGCACGCGACTGCAAGCCGCTGTAAAGAAGCGCGCGCGGCGCGCGCTTGTAGACTGGCGGCCCGACCCGCACCGCAAGGCCGCCGCGCATGATTCTCGAGATCGCCGATATCCGCATCCCGCCGGGCCAGCAGGCCGCGTTCGACGCGGCCATCCGGCACGGCATCGAGACGGTCGCGTCGAAGGCCGCGGGGTTTCGCGGCTACGAGGTGCGCAAGGGCGTCGAGTCGCCCGAGCGCTACATCCTGATGATCCACTGGGAGACGCTCGAGGACCACACGGTCGGCTTCCGCCAGGGCCCGCTGTTCGCGCAGTGGCGCGCGATCGTCGGGCCGTTCTTCGCCACACCGCCGGTGGTCGAGCACTTCACGCTGGTCGCGACCTCGGCCTGATGCGCGCGATCGTTCGATCCGCGCTCGGCGCGTTCACGCTCGCGACCGCGTTCGCGGCGCACGCCGCCGCACCACCCGCCGAGCCGCCCGCGCCGCCGCTGAAGATCGCGCCGGTCGCGTTCAGCGAGCGCCTTCTTCCCAACGGGCTGCAGGTGATCGGCGTGCCGAACCACGCGAGCCCGACGGTCAGCGTGCAGGTCTGGTACCACGTCGGCGCGAAGGACGACCCGCCCGGCCGCTCCGGCTTCGCGCACCTGTTCGAGCACCTGATGTTCAAGAGCACCGCGCACCTGGCGAGCGAGCAGTTCGACCGGCTGACCGAAGACGTGGGCGGCGCGAACAACGCGTTCACCAGCAACGACGTGACCGGCTACACCGACCTCGTGCCCTCGAACCACCTCGAGGTGCTGCTGTGGGCCGAGGCCGAGCGGATGTCGAGCCTGAACGTGGTGCAGGCGAGCTTCGTCTCCGAGCGCGCCGTGGTCGAGGAGGAGTACCGCCAGCGCATCCTCGCCTCGCCGTATGGCCGCTTCGCCAACGCGATCCCGCAGGCGGCCTATCAGCTGCACCCGTACAAGCGGCCGAGCATCGGCAGCATCGACGATCTCGAAGCGGCGACGCTGGCCGACGTGGTCGCGTTCCACGCCACCTACTACCGCCCCGACAACGCGACGCTGGTGGTCGCCGGCGACTTCGAGCCGAAGCAGCTCGACGCCTGGGTCGACCGCTACTTCGCGCGCGTGCCGCGCCCGGCCGAGCCGCTGCCGCGCGTCGCCAGCGCCGAGCCGGCGTGGACGAGCGACCGCAGCGTCACCGTGACCGGCCCGCAGGTGCCGCTGCCGGCGGTCGCGCTGGTCTGGCTCGCACCTCCGCTGACCGACCGCGACGCGCCGGCGTTGCAGATCGCCGCGGCATTGCTGAGCGCCGGCGAATCGGCGCGCCTGAACGAATCGCTCGTCTACCGGCAGCGCATCGCCGGCCAGGCCGGCTTCGACGCCGACCTGCGCACCGGCCCGGGCCTGCTGATCGCCACCGCGATCGCGGCCAGCGGCAAGGCGCCCGATGCCGTCGCGCGCAGCCTGCTCGCCGAGGTGACGCGCCTCGCGCAGCAGCCGCCGGCCGCGGCCGAGCTGGCGAAGGTGAAGACGCAGTTGCTGACCGGCGCGCTGCTGTCGCGCCAGACGCCCGAGGGCCTGGCCTCGGCGGTGGCCGAGGCCGCGGTGCTGCAGGGCGGCGCCGATCACGTCAACACCGACCTCGTCGCGCTGCAGGCGGTGACCGCCGCCGACGTGCAGCGCGTGATGAAGCGCTGGGTCGCGAGCGCCCACAAGCTCACGCTGCGGTACGTGCAGGGCGACACGCCGGCCACGCCGAAGACCGAAGGTGCGCCGCGATGAAGGCGTCGTTGTCACTGCGATCGATCGGGCGCCGCGCGCTGCTCGCCTCGAGCCTCGCGCTGCTCGGCGCCGGCGCCGGCGCGCAGTCGTTCGACACGCCGCCCACGCCCGGCGCGCCGCGGCCGCTGGCGATCGACGCGCCGGTCGAGCAGCGCCTGCCGAACGGCCTGCGCATCGTTCTCGCCGAGCGCCGCGGCGTGCAGCTGGTGACGGCGCAGCTCGTCGTGCTGTCGGGCGCCGAGGTCGATCCGCCAGGGCGCGCCGGGCTCGCGTCGATGACCGCGAACCTGCTGACCAAGGGCACGAAGCGGCACAGCGCGACCGCGCTGGCGCGCGCCGCCGAATCGCTCGGCGGCGCGCTCGACAGCAGCGCCGGCTGGCACCAGTCGAGCGTGGGCATCACGGTCACGCTGCCGAAGCTCGACGCGGCGCTCGCGCTCGTCAGCGAGGTGGTGCAGCAGCCCGCGCTCGCGGCCGACGAACTCGAGCGGCTGCGCGTGCAGTCGCTCGACGAGCTGAAGGTCGCGTACAGCCAGCCGGGCACGCTCGCGTCGCTGGCGGCGCAGCGGCTGCTGTATGGCGACGGCGCGTATGGTCATCCGTCCGGCGGCACGCCGACGTCGCTCGCGAGCCTGACGCGCACCGACCTGCTCGCGCTGCACCGCGCCCGCTACCGGCCCGACAACGCGGTGCTGGTGCTGGCCGGCGACCTGAGCGCCGACGCCGCGCTGAAGCTCGCGCAGCGCCACTTCGGCGCGTGGCGCGGCAGCGGCGAGGCGCCCGCGCCGGTCGCGGCGTTGACCGCCGCCGAGCTGCCGCAGGCCGGCGCGCTGATCGAGCTGCCGAAATCGGGCCAGGCCGCGGTGGTGGTGGCCACGCCGCTGCCGCCGCTCGGCGCCGACCGCGCCGCCGCCGCGGTGATGAATGCGGTGCTCGGCGGCGGCTATTCGTCGCGCCTGAACCAGGAGATCCGGATCCGCCGCGGCCTGAGCTACTCGGCCTACAGCGGCATCGACGCGCGCCCCGGCGGCGCCTCGCTGCGTGCGGTGGTGCAGACGAAGAACGAATCGGCCGCCGAGGTGGTCGCGCTGGTGCGCGCCGAGCTCGACCGGCTGGCCGCGCAGCCGGTCACCGACGCCGAGCTCGCGGCGCGCAAGGCCACGCTGATCGGCGACTTCGGCCGCAGCGTCGAGACCACCTCCGGGCTGGCCGCGGCGCTGCGCTCGCTCGTCGTGGGCGGCCTGCCGCCGGCCGACCTGCGCCGCCGCATCGACGCGCTGTCGGTGGTCAGCGCCGCCGATGTGCAGCGCTACGCGGCCGCGAACCTGAACGCCGCGACGCGGCGCGTGGCGGTGGCCGGCGATGCACCGGCGTTCGCCGAGGCGCTGGGCGCGGCGCTGCCGGGGCTGGTGACGGTGCCGGCGGGCCGGCTCGACCTCGATCGCGGCGCCGCGCTGATGGCGCCGTGAGCGCCGTGAGACCGGCGGCACGGCGCAAACACCATCCCCAGAACGGTTGAAGCGTGCGCATCGCACGCTGGGCGTCGAATGCTGGGACAATCACCGCTTCGCCGCGGCGGCGTTCAGCCCCTGCGGCCGCCCGCACCCTCTTTCAGGACCGCCCATGACGACCCGTCGCCCTGCCTCACCCGCCGTTTCCGACACGTCGCAGAAGCTGCGTCAGACCCAAGCCGAATACGTCGCCGCGCGACCGGCCGGAGAGCCTGGCGTGAAGCCGATGATGTCGAGCTCGAAGATGTATGTCTGCCGCCGTTGCCAGGCGAATTTCAAGACCGGCGACGGCAAGCCCGATGCGCGCCTGCCCGGCCTGGGCAAGTGCAACAAGTGCCTCGCCGCCGCGACGGCCGCGCTGGCCGCCTGACCGTTCACCGCGCTGCGCATCCGCAGCGCGCCGCTCAGCACACCGGCAGCGCCGCCTGCTTGCGGATGATCTCCTGCGCCTTGCTCATCGCGTAGGCCAGCGCCGCGGCCGGCGACACGAAACGGTGGCCGCAGGCCAGGCTTTCGTCGCGCAGCACCTCGCGCGGCGCCGCCGCGGCGCCCTGGTCGCGCAACACCACGAGGGCGGCGATGTAGCCGTCGCCCTGCGGTACCTCCAGCGCACCGGCATAGACACGGTAGTCGCCGATCTTGCGTTCGTCGAAATGCATCTGGGTCGCTCCGGCCGGCTGACAGCGCCTGCCAAGACGGAATCATCGGTGTAACGGTGGTGCGGCGCCATCCACCTGAAGGGGGACAGCGCGGGCGACTTGGTCGCGCACCGTCCGGGCTCCAAACCTAGCGCCGCGCGGCGGCCCGCTTTGCCCCGGCGCGCGACTTCGTGCCGGCCGAGCGCGACGCGGTGCGCCCGAGCTGGCGGTCGACCTGCGCCTGCGCCTGCTCGCGCAGGAACAGCTCGAACGCCGCCGCCACCTGCGGCAGCTGGCGCGACGCGAGGTGGATCACGAACCACTCGCGCTCGAGCGGGTTGCCCGGCAGCGGCAACACCTCGAGCAGCCCGGCGTCGAGCTCGAGCACGCAGGTGTGCATCGACAGGAACGCGACGCCGAAGCCGGCCGCGCACATCTGCTTGATCGCCTCGTTGCTCGACATCTCCGAGCCGATGCGCAGCGCCACGCCGGCATCCTTGAACACGCGCTCGAGCGTCGTGCGCGTGCCCGAGCCGCGCTCGCGCACCAGCAGGTTCGCGGCCGACAGCGACGCGATCGACAGCGCCGGGTCGTGCATCGTCGGGTGGTTCGGCGCGGCGACGAACGCCATCGGGTGCTTCGCGAACGCGCTCGCGTTCGTCTTCAGCTCGGCCGGCGGCCGGCCCATGATCGCGACGTCGACCTCCTGCCCCGCGAGCAGCCGCACGATCTCGTCGCGGTTGCCGACCTGCAGCTTGACCTTGACCTTCGGGTTCTGGTTCGCGAACGTCACGAGCAGCGGCGGCAGCAGGTACTCGGCGGTCGTGACCGCGCCGACGCGCAGCGTGCCCGAGAACACGCCCTGCAGCGTCGCCATCTCGTCGCCGGCCTCGCGCCACAGGTCGAGGATGCGGCCGGCGTAGCCGGCGAGCAGCTCGCCCGCCTCGGTCAGCCGGATGCCGCGGCCACTGCGCTGCAGCAGCGGCGTGCGCGCCGAGTCCTCGAGGATGCCGATCTGGATCGAGACCGCCGGCTGCGTCAGGTGCAGTTCCTCGGCTGCGGCCGAGACGCTGCCGTGGCGCGCCACCGCGTGGAAGGTGGCGAGCTGGCGGAACGAGGCGTTGCGGGTCAGCGGCATCGGGCGATATTAAGGATCGCTGATGCGGCCGTCAAAGACCTTAGGTTCGGGCAATCGATGAGCGGTGCCGGTGCGCCGGTGCCTCACACCCAGCTGCGCATCTTCCCCGGGTTCAGCAGCCCCTGCGGGTCGAAGCGCCGCTTCATCTCCAAGACACCGGGGTGCAGCGCGCCCTGCGCCTTGCCGTCCTCGAGGATGTAGACGTGCGGGTTGTTGACCGCGACGCCGTGGTCGCGGTGGATCTGCATGATCTCGTTCAGGCGCGCCTCGGTGCTGAAGCGGACCAATTGCAGCCCGCTGCAGTTGAACGCGCCCTCCTTCGTGCGCAAAAACTCAAGGTGCATCATCACCTCGCCGGCCAGCGCCTGTTCGAGCGCCTTGGCCTGCGCGACATGGCGCGTCGGCTCGAAGCCGGTCTGCAGATAGGTCAGCCCCTTGTCGACCTTCAGCGCGACCAGCGTCGTGTGGTTCCAGGTGAATTCGAGCAGCGTGCGGTTGCGCGCCTCGGCCGCGGTCTTGCGGTAGGTCAGCCGCCCGCCGGCGGCGGCGAGCATCTCTTCCATCCCCGACTGCGACGCCTCGGCCATCACGATCAGCACCGCGTGGCAGCCCTTGGGCAAGTGCTCGGCGAGTGCGCTCATGTGGTCGGGCACCGGCGCGCCGAGAAAGCAGACTTCCTTCTTGACGAGCCCTGGCGCGCCGCCGAGCGTGCTCGCGAATTCGAGCGCGGCGTCGAACGCGTCGAACACCGCGATGCTTTCGATCCACTCGAGCGCCGGCGCCAACGCGACCTCGAGCTCGAGCACGATGCCGTTGGTGCCGTAGACGTGGTGCAAGAGCAGCGCCTCGGGCGCGCGCAGCTCGACGATGCGCGGCTCGGGCTCGATGCTCATCACGCGCACGCCGAGCACGTTGCCCGGCGCGGCCATCGGCCCGTAGGTGATCGAGCCGGCGCCGCCGAAGCCGCCGCCGAACAGGCCGCCGAGCGTCGCGCTGCGGAAGGTCGACGGCAGCCAGCGCAGCTCCCAGCCCTGCGGGCGCGCCTGACGGTCGAAGTCGGCCAGGCGAATCCCGGCCTGCGCACGGCCGGTGCCACCGCGCACCCAGTCGAAGCCGTTGTAGCCGCTCAGGTCGAGGATCACGCCGCCGTGCAGCGGGATCGCCTGGCCGTAGTTGCCGGTGCCGCTGCCGCGCACGGTGATCGGGATGCGTTCGCGCGCGCACGCGCCGACGACCGCGGCGATCTCGCCCTCGGTGCGCGGGCGCACCGCGATCTCGGCGGTCTTGTCGCCGAGCTGGCGCTTGAGCACCGGGCTGAACCACGCGAAGTCCTGCGACAGGCGGGCGACGCGCGGCGCGTCGGTGATCCAGTCGAGCGCGGGCAGCTCGCGCGCGAGGCGCGCGCTGCGCGACAGGGTGTCGTCGTCACTCATGCGAGGCCTCACTTCGGGTCACTCGTGCGTCGCTTCGCTCGCGTGCCAGCCGCCGAGCGCGCGCTTCGTCAGCCACGCCATCGCGGCGAACAGCGCCACGCCGGTCAGCGAGATCAGCAGCAGCGCCGCGAACATGCGCGGGATGTTGAGCCGAAAACCGGCCTGCAGGATCTGGTACGCCAGGCCCGCGCCGCTGCCGCCGGTGCCGGCGACGAACTCGGCCACCACCGCGCCGATCAGCGCCAGCCCGCTCGAGATGCGCAGCCCGCCGAAGAAGTACGGCAGCGCGCTCGGGATGCGCAGCCGCACCAGCGTCTGCCAGCGCGTCGCGCGGTTCATGCGGAAGTAGCTCTGCAGGTCGGGGTCGACACTGCGCAGGCCGAGCGTGGTGTTCGAGATGATCGGGAACAGCGCGACCAGCGAGGCGCAGATCACCATCGACGCGACGGGGTCCTTGACCCAGATGATGATCAGCGGCGCGACCGCGACGATCGGCGTCACCTGCAGCAGCACCGCGTACGGGAACAGCGCCGTCTCGATCTGCCGGCTCTGCACGAACAGGAACGAGATCAGCACGCCGGCGACGGTGGCGACGACGAACGCGAGCAGCGTGATCTCGAGCGTGACGAGCAGCGCGCGGCCGAGTTGCGGCCAGTCGGTGACGAGCGTCTTGAGCATCAGGAACGGCGACGGCACGAGGTACGGCGGCAGCTCCATGCCGACCACGAGCGCCTGCCACGCGCCGATCAGCGCCAGCGCGACGAGCGTCGGGTAAACGACGCGTTGCACGCGCGGCTGCGCCAGCCATGGCACGCCACGGCTCATGCACGCAACTCCGGCGCCGCCTCGGCGCTGGCGCGCAGCAGGCTGTCCTGCAGCTGCTTCGCGTAGCGGCTGAACTGCGGCGTAACCATGAACTCGGCGGTGCGCGGGTACGGCTCGTCGATGCGGAACGCCTCGACGATGCGCCCCGGCCGCGCCGCCATCATCACGACGCGCGTCGACAGGAACACCGCCTCGTGGATCGAGTGCGTGACGAACACCACCGTCAGCTTCTTCGCCGACCACAGGCCGAGCAGCTCGGCGTCGAGCTTGTGGCGCGTGATCTCGTCGAGCGCTCCGAACGGCTCGTCCATCAGCAGCAGGTGCGGCTCGGTGACGAGGCTGCGCGCGATCGACACGCGCATCTGCATGCCGCCCGAGAGCGCGCGCGGCAGCGCGTCGGCGAACGCGTCGAGCCCGACCAGCTGCAGCGCCTCGGCGACGCGCGCATCGGCCGCGTCGCGCGGCAGGCCGGCCAGATCGAGCGGCAGGCGCACGTTGCTGCGCACGCTGGCCCACGGCATCAGCGTCGGCGACTGGAACACGAACGCGAGGCGCTGCTCGGAGGCCGCCGTCAGCGAGGCCTCCTTTCGCCACACGAGCAGCCGGCCGTCGCTCGGCTCGAGCAGCCCGGCGATCATCTTCAGCAGCGTGCTCTTGCCGCAGCCCGAGGGCCCGAGCAGCGTGACGAACTCGCCCTCGGCGATGCGCAGATCGACGGCGCGCAGCGCCTGGGTGCCGTCGGGGTAGGTCTTCTGCGCCGACAGGACCTCGATCGCGGCCGGCGCGGAGGGGGACTCCACGGCTACGGCAGCACCTTCACGCCCTTGATGAACTCGTCGGTCCAGGTGTCGGCGAGCTTGACCTTGGCCGGGTCGAGCAGCTTGGCCGAGACCATGAAGTCGTAGCTCGCCTTCGAGCGCGCGTCGGTCATCACGCCGATGCCGAGCTTGGCCGCGTCGCCGCCGCCGATCAGGCCCGACTCCTTCAGTTTGCCCACGCTGTAGGCGAGCTGGTCGTCGGTCATCTCCGGGTTGTCTTTCTTGATCAGCGTGTTGGCCGGCGCGGGGTCGGCGAGGTAGCTCTTCCAGCCCTCGGCGCTCGCCTTCACGAACGCGGCGACCGCGGCCTTGCGGTCCGCGAGCGTCTTGTCCATGCACGAGATCGTGGTCGCGTACGCCGGGTAGCCGACATCGCCGAGCACCAGCACGTTGGCCTTCACGCCGGCCTTCTGGATCGCGTACGGCTCCGACGTGATGTAGCCCTGCTGCACCGTGTTCTTGTCGGCCACGAACGGCTGGATGTTGAAGGTGTAGGGGCGCGTCTGCGCGTCGGTCAGCCCGTACTTGGCCTTGACCCACGGCCAGTAGCCCTGGTTCGCGCTCGCGGCGATCAGGATCGTCTTGCCCTTCAGCTGCTCGAAGGTCTTCACGTCCTCGTGCGCGATCAGCACCTGCGGGTCTTTCTGCATCAGCGCGGCGACGCTCTTGATCGGCAGGCCGTTCTCGCGCTGCTGCATGATCTGCAGATCGGACGAGCCCATCACGCAGTCGGCCTGGCCGGCGGCCATCAGCTGGAAGATGTTGACCTGCGGGCCGCCCATCTTGATCGTCACGTCCAGGCCCGCCTTCTTGTACAGGCCGGTCGCCACCGCCTGGTAGAAGCCGCCGTGCTCGGCCTCGGCGAACCAGTTGGTGATGTAGACGAACTTCTCGTCGGCGGCGTGGGCGGCGACGCTCAACGCGAGCGCGGCGAGCACGCTTGATGTGCGGACGATCGTGCGGGCGGCAGCGGTCATGGGGTCATCTCCAGATCGTGAGGGTGGGTGGCACCAAGCAAACGCGATGCCGGGTCGCCTCAATCCAGCCTGCGCTGGATGTGCCCGGTGTGCTGCGCGCGGCCCCAGGTGGCCTCGGCGCGGGCCGGCCAGCGCAGCGCGTGCAGCTCGGTGATCGCCTGGGCCCAGCTCGCGGCGAGCGACTCGAGGATCGCCTCGCCCTGCTCTTTGGTCGCCGGCAGCGGATCGCCGATCACGCCGCTCGGGCCGAAGTCGCGCGCCGTCCAGGCGCAGGCCGGGCGGCCGTCGGGCGACAGCAGCTTCGACGGGAACTCGGGCGGGTAGTTGGCGACCGCGCGCTCCATGTGCACCGTGTCGGGCGCCAGCGCCAGCATGATCGCGGTCTCGGCGTGGCCGGCGTGCATCGCGAGCTTCTTCTCCTGGTCGGCCATGTAGCGGCCGGCCACGTGCGGCAGCCGCCAGGTGTGCTGCGGCACGACGATGAAGTCGCCATGGCGCAGGCGCAGCTCGCGCGCGCTGATCTCCATGATCTGCGGCTGGCCGCCGTGGCCGTTGACGATCAGCAGCTTGCGAAAGCCCGCGCGATACACCGACTCGCCGATCTCGATCATCGTCGCCAGCAGCGTCTCGCCGGTCAGCGTGATCGTGCCGGGGAAGTGCAGGTGCTCTTCCGACTTGCCGTAGGTGATCGGCGCCATCGCGTAGGCCGGCACCTCGGGGCCGAGGCGTGCGAGCGCGTGGCCGACGACGCCGGCGCAGATCACGGTGTCCACTGCGCACGGCAGGTGCGGGCCATGCTGCTCGGTCGCGCCGGTGGGCAGCACGATCACGGTGTTCTCGCGATCGGGCAGCGCGGCGATCTCGGTCCAGCTCAGGTAGGGCAGGAACCGCGCGGGCGGAGTATATCCGTGCAGCATCGAACGTCTCCTTCGGTCAGCGGCGGGCCGGCACGTGCGCCGTGGCCTCGACCTCGATCAGGATGTCGTCGGTCGGCAGCATCGCGCTGACCTCGACGACCGTGGAAGCCGGCGGCTCGCCCGCAAAGAACAGCTTGCGCACGCGGCTGTAGTGCGGGAAGTGATCGAGGTGGCGGAAGTATTGGACCAGCTTGAACACATCGCCCATCTGCCCGCCCGCGGCCTCGACGGTGGCGCGGATGCGGTCGAGCACGTACCAGCTCTGCGCCAGGATCGGGCCTTCGCGGGTGTCGGTCGAGAACTCGCCGCTGCGGCCGATCAGCGCAGCCGCGGCGTCAGGGATGTCGGCGTAGCCGCGCACGATCTTGTTCGCACCCGGATCGACCGCGATCACGCCCGACAGGAACACCAGGTCGCCGACCCGGCGGTAGGCGGCGTAGCGCGCGAGCGGCACGGCGATGCCGGGGGCGGGTGTGGTCGTCATGCGGCTTCTCTGGTCGCGCGCGCGATCCACGCATCGGGCACCGCGCCGGCCGCGACGCGCCCGGCGCGCAGCACGACGCGCGACTGCGCGCGCGTCGGCCACAGATACGCGTCGGTCGCGCCGAAGATCACGAGGTCAGCCACCGCGCCGGCGCGCAGCGGCGGCGCCGACCCCGGCGTGCGCGACAGCCAGTCGTGCCGGCAGACGCTCTGCGACCACACGTCGAACGGCTCCTCGAACTGCGCCGCGAGCGCGCCGACCGCGAGCGCCTCGACCGGATCGAAGCTGCCGGCGCGGCAGAACGCGTCCTGCACGTTGTCGGTCGAGACCAGCAACGGGATGCCGCGCGCGCGCGCCTCCTTCACCAGCGTGAGGCCGCGCTGGCGCGGGGTGCGGCCGGTGGTCGCGTCCTGGAGCAGCAGGTTGGTGGTGGGCAGCGTGATCAGCGTGATCGGCGCGCGCGCGACCGCGTCGAGCGTGGCCAGCGCCTCGCCTTCCGCTTTCGCGGCGAGCGCGCAGGTGTGGCCGCAGACGACGCGGCCCGAGAAGCCGATCTCGCGCAGCAGCGCCGCGGTGGTGGCGAGGCCGGCGGCGGCGGGGTTCAATTCTTCGTCGCAGTGCAGGTCGACATCGAGGCCGCACTCTTCGGCGCTTTCGAGCAGGTGGCGCAGCGACTGCGGGTTCCAGTTCGTCGTGTGCACGAAGCCGCCGAGACATGCGCCCGGGCCGCTGGCCGCGATCTCGCGCGCCAGCGCGCGCGCGTCGTCGCGACGCTCGAACAGCGGCAGCGCGATCAGGCTGACGCGCTCGAGCACGAGCCGGTCGGCCCACTCGTCGGCCAGGCGCCGCAACACGCCCCAGGCGAGCGGCACCTGCTGCGGCTCCCACCAGTCGCAGTGGGTGCGGATGCGGGTGACGCCGGCGTCGAACGCCCACTGCAGTGCGCGCGCGGCGCGCTGGCTCACATCGGCCTCGGTCCAGGTCAGGCGGTCGGCGATCATCGTCTCGATCGCCGCGAGCAGGCCCGGCTTCAACGGGCCGAGGCGCGGCAGCGTGAAGGTCTTGTCGAGGTGCGTGTGCGCCTCGACCAGACCCGGCAGCACCGGC
>DATMIN010000111.1:0-10608 GCA_035554275.1 Burkholderiaceae bacterium | reverse complement strand
CTTGAAGCCGCGCAGCAGCTCCTCGAGCCACGCAATGGAATCGAGGTCGAGGTGATTCGTCGGCTCGTCGAGCAGCAGCACGTCGGGCACCGCGACCAGCGCCTGCGCGAGCGCGACGCGCTTCTTCATGCCGCCCGAGAGTTGCCCGATCTCACGCGCGCCGTCGAGGTGCAGCTGGTGCAGCGTGGTGTCGACGCGCTGCTCCCAGTTCCAGGCATCGAGCGCCTCGATTCGCGTCTGCAGCGCGTCGAGGTCGACGCCGTCGGCGTGTTCCTCGTATGCCTGGCGCGCCGCGCGCGCTTCCGCCACGCCCTCGCTCACCGCCTCGTAGACGCTGTGGCCCGGCTCGAACACCGGCTCCTGCGGCACGTAGCAGATGCGCACGCCCTGCGTCATCTGCAGCAGGCCGTCGTCGAGCTTCTCGAGCCCGGCGACGATCTTCAACAGCGACGACTTGCCGGTGCCGTTGCGGCCGATCAGGCCGAGGCGCTCGCCGGCCTCGAGCGAGAACGCGGCGCCGTCGAGCAGGGCCACGTGGCCGAAGGCGAGGTGGGCGTTGGAAAGAGAGAAGAGGGCCATGCCCGATTGTCACCGCCGTTTCGGCGCGGCCCGGGCGCATCAATAAAGCGGCAAATGTGCTCTTTGTGCCTCAGGAACCCGCGGATTCGGCCGAAAGCTGACTGACGCGGCCCGACTCGGCGCGGGCCAGCCTGCCGACGGTCCAGGGGCGTTGTTGCAAGTTCCTTCGCCACCGCCCCGCAGCCATTGCTCACATCTCTCATCCAGCCCAGCATGCTCAGCCCAACCCCGTCGTTTGCCACGCCAGATTCGAGTCTCGGCATCGTGCTGCCGGGCGTGGACGCATGGCGCTTGCTGGATCAGGCGCAAACCGGCCTGTACGTGGTCCAGGACGACCACATCGTCTACGCCAACGCGATCTTGGCGGAGCTGGTCGGCTGGCCGGCCGAAGAACTGATCGGTCAGCACCATCTGCTGACGATGGCACCCGAGTTCCGGGACCACGCGCGGGCCGCGGTGCTCAGGCGCCTGGAAGGCAAGACAGGTCGGCCCGGCCAGGTGCGCTGCCTGCGCCGCGACGGGGGCCGGTTCGACGCTCGGGCCTTCGCGCGATTGATCGAGTTCGCGGGCCACCCGGCCGTGCTGGTGACGCTGTTCGATATCACCGAACTCAACGCCGCCTTGCAGCAAGCGCGGTGGAACGCCGACATGCTGGCGCGCGCCGAATCGATGTGCCGATCCGGGTCGTTCGAAGTGGCGCTGCCCGAGGGGCGGGTCACCTTGTCGAGCGGGATGTGTGAGCTGGTCGGGCTCACAGGCCCCGCCGCGTCCGACGGCAACATCAACACGCTGGCCTGGGTGCCCGCCGACGAGCAGGCCTTCGTGGCCGGCATCTGGCGCAATGCGGTGCCCGGCGAACCCTTCGAGTTCCAGCACCGCGTCCACGGCCCGGATGGCCGACGCCTCATCGTCTTGCACCGCGGCTTGGTCGATGGCGAGAACGACGCTCGGCCCGGTATCCGAGGCGTGGCCTTGCTGCAGGACATCTCGGCGCAGCGCGAGGCGGAGATGCGCCTGCAGGAGCTGTCGACCCATGACGAAGTGAGCGGGTTGCCCAATCGCGCCTCGTTCCTCGACCGACTCGATGCGGCCATGCACTCGGCGCGGTGGTCGTCTGAGACGATCACCCTGCTGACCATCGACGTCGCGCGCATCGCCGAGGTCAAGGTCAAGATGGGCTTTGGCGCGGGAGATACGCTGCTGATGGCCGTTGCCGCTCGCTTGCAGCAGGCGTGCCGTGAGGGGGAATCCGTCGCTCAGTTGAGCGACACCGAGTTCGCACTGATGCTGGAAGGATGCGCGGGCGTCGACGATGCCAGCGTGCGTGCGCGTGCCGTGGCCTTGAGGGACGTGCTGCAGGTTCCCGTGCGCCTGGCGGCGACCGATGTGTACCCGCAGTGCGTGATCGGCATTGCGTCGTTTCCCGGCGACGGGCAGGAGCCGGCCGAACTGCTGGAATGCGCCCAGACGGCCCGTTTGAACGCGACCGGGAACACCGGCATCGTCTTCTTCAAGCCCGACTCCGGCACGCGCGCCTTGCGCGAGATGAAACTGGAGTCGGCCCTGCGCCGGGCGCTCGACGACGGCGAGCTGACGCTGCACTACCAGCCGCAGGTCGACTTGTCCAACGGCGCGGTCGTCGGCGCCGAGGCACTCCTGCGGTGGACCTCGCCCGACCTGGGCCAGGTCTCCCCCGCCGAGTTCATTCCGGTCGCGGAGCGCTCCGGGCTCATCGGCGTGCTCGGTGACTGGGTTCTTCGCACTGCGTGCTGGCAGATCGCGACGTGGCGCCGAGCCGGCGTGCCCGCCGTGCGCATTGGCGTCAACCTCTCTCCGACGCAGCTGCAGAAGCCCGATCTGGCGCGCCACATCCAGGCTGTTCTGGTCGAGACCGGAGCGGATCCGGCCTGCCTGGGCATCGAACTGACGGAAGGCACCGCGATGTCGGACGCCGCCCACGCGTCATCGGTGCTGCGCGACATCCGTGCACTCGGCATCGAGATCTCGCTCGACGACTTCGGCACGGGGTTCTCCAGCCTGAGCTGTCTGCGCAGCCTGCCGATCGACGTGGTCAAGGTCGACCGATCGTTCGTCCACGATGTGACGGCGGCGCCCGAAGATGTCTCGGTCACCCGGGCCATCATCACGATGGCACACGGCCTGCAGATGCGCGTGCTTGCCGAAGGCGTCGAGACCGAAGGTCAGCTCAGTCTGCTGGCCGCCAACCGGTGCGACCTCATTCAGGGCGTTCTGTTCAGCCCCGCGGTGCCTGCCGACGAATTCGCCCAGCTGCTGAAGGAAGATCGGCGTCTGCCCGAGCGCTTCGTCACCCGGATCCGACGCACGAAGACCCTGCTGCTGGTCGACGACGAGGAGAACATCCTCTCGTCGCTGAAGCGGTTGCTGCGTCGCGATGGCTACACGATCCTCACCGCCTGCGGTGCGGCCGAGGGACTGCAGCGCCTGGCAGAGACCGAGGTCGACGTGATCGTCTCCGATCAGCGCATGCCCGGGATGACCGGGGTCGAACTCCTGCGCCGCGCCAAGGAGCTGTACCCCGACTCGATTCGCATGGTGCTTTCGGGCTACACGGAGCTGCAGTCGATCATCGATGCCATCAACGAGGGCGCGATCTACAAGTTCCTCACCAAGCCTTGGGACGACGAACGCCTGCGCGGCCATGTGGCCGAGGCGTTTCGTCAGAAGGATCTGGCCGATGAAAATCGGCGCCTTGCGAGCCAGGTGGAAAGCGCGAACACCGACTACATCGAGCTCAACACGCGCCTGGAACATCTGGTCGCGCAGCAGCGCGAGCAGGCCGAACTGCTTGCCGCGTCGGCGGGCGGCATGCGCGAGGTGCTGGATTCCTTGCCGGCGCCGGTTCTGGGCATCGACCCGGACGGCACGCTGGCCTTCGTCAACCACGCGGCCGAAGCTTTGCTGCCCGATTCGATCTGCATGCTCGGCCAGCAACTGCACGATGCCCTGCCACCCGATCTGCTGAGGGCGGTGGGCAATACGTCAGACAGCGCCCGCGCCGTCGAACTCGCCGGGCGCAATTTCCACGTGTTGACGCGGCCGCTGAAGGGCGGCGGCGCGATGCGTGGCCAACTGGTGCTGCTCGTCGAACAGCCTCTCGCGGAGATACTCTGAGTGTTGGACGTCATGGATCATTCCAGCGAGCCGATCAGCCCGGCACAGGCCCCGCAGCCGGCGGCCGGCGGGCCGGACGGTGCTCGCCGTCTGTCCCGGCTGTTCCGGCATTCGCTGATGGCGGGGCAGATTCATCCGCTGCTGCACGTGATGCAGCGCCACGGCGATGTGCAAGGTGGTTTCCAGGTTCCGCCCACGGCGGTGCCTGGTCGGCAGCCCCCGGTCGCTTCGGCCCACATCGATGCCGACGTGTTGCGCCAGCGGATCGTGCGGCTTCCCAGCCTGCCGCAAGCCGTGCTCGATGTCATGCGGCTGCTCGGTGACGAGGACGCGAGCACCGCCGACATTGCCGAGCGCATCGAGCGCGATCAAGCCCTCACGGCGCGAACCCTGCGGATCGCCAATTCGGCCTTCTACGGCGTTCCCGGCCGGATCGGCACGATTCGTAACGCCATCGGCATTCTCGGGTTGCGCACCGTCGCGACCCTGCTGACCACCGCCGCCGTCTCGGCTCAATTCGCCACCGCCAAATGCCCGGAGTTCGAATTCGGCGTGTTCTGGCGCCACGCCATCGCCACCGCGCTGATGGCGCGGGGCTTGGCCAGGCAGTTGCGGATGGACGAGGACATCGCTTTCACGGCCGGCCTGCTGCACGACATCGGGCGTCTGGCGCTGGCGGCGCAGTTTCCCGTGGAGACGGGGCAAGTCCTGCGCCACGCACGAGAGACCGATCAGCCCATGCTCGATGCGGAGCGTCAAGTGCTCGACATCGACCATCTCTGCGCGGGCGTTCTGATCGCCACGCATTGGCGCTTCCCGGCCGTGGTCATCGCGGCGATCGAGCATCACCACGCACCCGGGCCCGGCCTGGTCGCGAGCATCGCGGATGTCGTTCACGTGGCGGACGCGTTCGCGCACGGCCTCGATCCTTCCGCGAGCGCGGACGAGATGGTGCCGTCGGTCGAGTTCGCGGCCTGGGGGAGGCTCGGCCTGTCGGTCCCTCAATACCTGTCGGTCCTGGCGTCCACGACCGCCGGTGTCGCCGGGCTGTGCGAGGCCCTTGCGCTGTGAGTGCCTGCGAGCAGCCTCGAGAAGAATGATGAACGATGTCGTGACACCATCACCCGTGATCGCCGGCGCCGGCGAGGCCGCGGCGCCCGACACGCGACCGCCGTGGACGGTGCTGTGCGTCGACGACGAGCCGAATATCTTGTCCGCGCTGAAGCGCTCGCTGCGGACCGAGAACTGGCGCGTGCTGACGGCCAACGGTGGCGCCGAGGCGCTGGAAACCCTGGCCCGCGAAAGCGTCGACCTGATCATTTCCGACATGCGCATGCCGGGGATGGACGGCGCGCAGCTGCTCGAACAGGTCAGCCAGCGCTGGCCGGCGTCGATCCGGATCCTGTTGACCGGCCACGCCGACATGAACGCCACCGTCGCGGCGATCAATCGGGGCCGGATCTTCAGGTACCTGAACAAACCCTGGGACGACGAGGAATTGCGCGCCACGGTGCACCAGGGCCTGGCCATGCTGGCCCTCGAACGCGAGAAGCAGCGACTCGAAGTGCTGACCCAGCAGCAGAACGCCCAGCTGCACGACGCCAACACCTTGCTCGAGCAGCGTGTCGCGGATCGGACGGCCGCTCTTTCGCAGGCCCACGAGAAGGTCAAGCGCAGCTACCTCACGTCGATCAAGGTGTTCTCCGGGTTGCTGGAGTTGCGCGAAGGACGCCTGGCCGGCCATGGGCGCCGGGTCGCCGACCAGGCCCGCAAGCTGGCCCAGGCGATGGGCTGCTCCGACGACGAAGCGCAGCAGATCTTCGTCGCAGGGCTGTTGCACGACATCGGGCTGATCGGCGTCCCCGACACATTGCTCGCGAAGACCGCAGCGCGCTACACCCCGCCGGAAATTGCGCTGTTCCATCGCCATGCCGCGATCGGTGAACAGTCGCTGATGGCGCTCGAGGAGATGCAGCCTGTGGCCGCACTGATCCGAGCCCACCATGAGCGCTACGACGGGCAGGGTTTTCCAGACCAGCGCGCCGGCAACGACATCCCGCTCGGCGCGCGCATCCTGGCCATCGTCGACACCTTCGACGATTTGCAGAACGGCCACTTGGTCGAGACGCCGCTGACGGCGCAGGAAGCGCGCACGGTGCTCCGGCACGGCCGCGGCACCCAGTTCGACCCGGAAGCCCTCGATGTGTTCCTGCACATCACCGAACCCGACAACCGAGCCAAGGCGCGCCTGGCCGACGTGGTGGTCATCACGTCAGCGCAACTCGAGCCGGACATGGTGCTTGCCAAGGACCTGGTGTCGACGACGGGTGTCTTGATGTTGACGGCGGGCCAGTCGGTGAGCGCGCTGCTGATCCGTCGCATCCGTGAATTCGAGTTGCGCGAGGGCGGCAAGCTCACCTTGCACATCAAACCAAGAGGCCCGGGATGACAACGACCCGCATCCGCCGGGTCGGCGGCGCGCCGGCCGTTGCCGTCCGGACTCAAGGGATGGCGTTCTCCAGCGCGTCGACGAAGGTCTTCGCGACGTCGAAGCCGCTCTGCTGCGAAATCTCCTGAAAGCCGGTCGGGCTGGTCACGTTGATCTCGGTCAGGCAGTCGCCGATCACGTCGAGGCCGACGAGCAGCAGCCCGCGCTGCGCGAGCACCGGGCCGATGCCCTCGGCGATCTCGCGGTCGCGCGCCGACAGCGGCTGCGCCACGCCCTTGCCGCCGACCGCGAGGTTGCCGCGGATCTCGCTACCCTGCGGAATGCGCGCCAGCGCGAACGGCACCGGCACGCCGTCGATCACGAGGATGCGCTTGTCGCCCTGGGTGATCTCGGTCAGGTAGCGCTGCGCCATGACCGTCTCGGCGCCGTGCTTGTTCAGCGTCTCGACGATGCTGCCAAGGTTCAGCCCGTCGGGGCCGACGCGGAAGATGCCCATGCCGCCCATGCCGTCGAGCGGCTTGAGCACGATGTCGCGGTGCTCGGCATGGAAGCGCTTCACGTCGGCTTCGCTGCGCGTCACCAGCGTCGGGCCGATGAACTGCGGGAACTCGAGAATCGACAGCTTCTCCGGATGGTCGCGCAGCGCGCGCGGGCTGTTGAACACGCGCGCGCCCTCGCGCTCGGCCTGCTCGAGCAGGTGGGTCGCGTAGAAGTACTCGCTGTCGAACGGCGGGTCCTTGCGCATCAGCACCGCGTCGAGGCCGGCCAGCGCCGTGGGCTGCCGCTCGCCGCGCTGCGCGAACCAGGCCTGCGCGTCGCCGGTCAGCGTGAACGCGCGCAGCGGCGCGCCGACGCGGCCTCCGCGCTGCCACATCAGATCCTCGGGTTCGCACGCGAACAGTTCGTGGCCGCGTGACGCCGCCTCGCGCATCATCGCGAAGGTGGTGTCCTTGGAGGTCTTGAACGCCTCCAGCGGATCGGCGACGAACAGCAGTTTCATGGCGGCCTTCAGGCGGGCGAGCGGGGCCGCCACTGTTGCACAAAAAGCGCGAGCGCGCCGGCCACCACGCCCCAGAACGCCGAGCCGATGCCGGCCAGCGTGACGCCGCTGAGCGTGACGAGAAACGTGATCAGCGCCGCCTCGCGATGCGCCTCGTCGCGCAATGCGAGCGCCAGGCCGCCGCCGATGCTGCCGAGCAGCGCCAGGCCCGCGATCGCGACCACGAGCTCGCGCGGGAACGCGGTCAGCACGCCGGTGACCGCGGCGCCGAACAGGCCGACCACGCAGTAGATCAGCCCGCACACCGCCGCGGCGACGTAACGGCGCTCGGGGTCGGGGTGTGCCTCGCGGCCCATGCAGATCGCCGCGGTGATCGCCGACAGGTTCAGCGCGAACGCGCCGAACGGTGCGAGCAGCAGGGTGGCCACTCCGGTCAGCGTGATGATCTTCGAGATCGGCATGTCATAGCCCGCGGCGCGGATCGCGGCGACACCGGGCAGGTTCTGCGACGCCATCGTGACAACGAACAGCGGCAGCGCCAGGCCGATCGCGGCGCGCACGCTGAACGTGGGGCTCGTGAACACCGGCGGCGTCAGGCCCCACGCGATACCGCCGAGGTGCAGCCGGCCCTCGGCCGCCGCCACCGCGACACCGGCGAGCAGAACCAAAGGCACCGCGTAGCGCGGCGAGAAGCGCCGGCCGACCAGGTAGACGAGCAGCATCACCAGCACCAGGCCGAAGGCCGACTTCAGCGCGACGAACGCGTCGAGGCCGAAGCGCGTCAGCACGCCGGCGAGCAGCGCGCTGGCGATCGGCATCGGGATGCGGCCGAGCGCGCGCTCGAACCAGCCGGTCGCGCCGACCAGCACGATCAGCAGTGCGCAGACGATGAACGCGCCGGTCGCCTCGGCCATGCCATAGCCGCCGCTCGCGCCGGCCGCGGCGAGCACCGCGGCGCCGGGCGTGCTCCACGCCACCATCACCGGCTGGCGCCACCACAGCGAGGGCAGCAGCGAACACAGGCCCATGCCGAGCCCGAGCGCCCACATCCACGAGGCGAGCTGCGCCGGCGTCGCGCCGAGCGCGCTGGCGGCCGAAAACACGATCGCGACCGAGCTCGTGAAGCCGACGAGCACCGCGACGAACCCCGCGGTCGCGGCGGAGAGGGACCAGTCGCTGAGCCGGGCGTGCATCGCGCGAGGATAGCGGCGCCTGGCGACTACCCGCGGCGGGCCGCCGCGCCGGGCCGCCCCAAGCAAGGCCCGATCCCCCCGGGGGATCGCCTCGCGTACCCGCGAGGCGAGGGGCTCAAATCTCGACCTTCGAGCCGAGCTCGACGACGCGGTTGGTCGGCAGGTAGAGGAAGTCGGCCGCGGCGGCGGCGTTGCGGTGCATGCTCGCGAACAGCTTCTCGCGCCAGTCGGCCATGCCGCCGCCCATCGTCGGCATCACGATGTCGCGCGACAGAAAGTACGAGGTGTCCATCTCGTCGAGCGTGCAGCCCAGCGGCGCGAGCAGCGCCAGCGCCTCGGGCACGTCGGGCTCGTTCTTGAAGCCGAAGTTCAGCGTCACCTGCCAGCAGTCGTGGCCGAGCGCCACCATCTCGCAGCGCCCCTCGCGGCCGATCCACGGCACCTCCTGGTGGCGCACCGTGACGAACAGGTTGGTCTCGTGCATCACCTTGTTGTGCTTCAGGTTGTGCAGCAGCGCATTCGGCGTCAGGCCCTGGTCGCTGACGAGGAACACCGCGGTGCCCTGCACCCGCGTCGGCGGGCTGATGAACACCGACTCGAGAAAACTCTTCAGCTCGATCGCCTCTTCGCGCAGCCGCGCCGACATCAGCCTGCGGCCCTGCTTCCACGTCATCATCAGCGTGAACATCACCAGCCCGATCGCGACCGGGAACCAGCCGCCGTCGAGCAGCTTGACGACGTTGGCGCTGAAGTAGACGAAGTCGACGATGAAGAAGAAGCCGGTCGCCGCGAAGCTCAGCGACCACGGGTACGTCCAGCCGTAGCGGATCACGAAGAACGTCATCGTCGTCGTGATCAGCATGTCGATCGTGACCGCGATGCCGTACGCGCCGGCCAGCCGGTCGGTCGACTGGAACACCAGCACCGCGATCACGATGCTGACGTACAGCCCCCAGTTGATGAACGGCACATAGACCTGCCCCGCTTCACGCACCGAGGTGTGCAGGATGCGCAGGCGCGGCAGGTAGCCGAGCTGGATCGCCTGCTTGGTGACCGAGAACGCCGCGGTGATCAGCGCCTGCGAGGCGATCACGGCCGCGCAGGTCGCCAGCCCGATCAGCGGGTACAGCGCCCACTGCGGCGCCATCTCGAAGAACGGGTTGCGCACGCGGCCCGGGTGCTCGAGCAGCATCGCGCCCTGGCCGAAGTAGTTCAGCACCAGCGCCGGCATCGCCAGGCCGAACCAGGCCAGGCGGATCGGCTTCTTGCCGAAGTGGCCCATGTCGGCGTAGAGCGCCTCGGCGCCGGTCACGCACAGCACCACCGAGCCGAGCGCGATGAACGCGACCGCGGGGTTGCCGAGCAGGAACACCAGCGCGTAGTGCGGGCTCAGCGCCCACAAAATCGCCGGGTTCCGGGCGATGTGCTGCAGCCCGAGGACGGCCAGCACGGCGAACCACAACACCATCACCGGCCCGAACAGGCGGCCGACGCTCGCGGTGCCGTGGCGCTGCACCATGAACAGCGCGGTCAGCACGATCAGCGTGATCGGCACGACGTAGTGGTCGAGCCCGGGCGCGGCCACCTTCAGCCCCTCGATCGCGCCGAGCACCGAGATCGCCGGCGTGATCACGCCGTCGCCGAAGAAGATCGCGGTACCGAAGATGCCGAGCAGCAGCAGCCGGCGGCGCAGCCCGGGCCGGCCGCGCACCGCCACCGAGGCGAGCGCGAGCATCGCGATCAGGCCGCCCTCGCCGTTGTTGTCGGCGCGCAGGATCAGCACCACGTACTTGATCGAGACCACGACGGTCAGGGTCCAGAACACCAGCGACAGCACGCCGTTGATGTTCTCGGGCGTGAGGCTGACGTGGCCGTGCGCGAACACCTCTTTCAGCGCGTACAGCGGGCTGGTGCCGATGTCGCCGTAGACGACGCCGACGGCGCCCAGCGTGAGCCCGGCCAGGCCCGATCGGGTGGACGAAGAGGGGTTGCTCAAGCGACTGCGCGGTGGTCCATCCCGGGTGCATTGTGCCCCGCGAACCGGGCGCCCCGGGGCTCAGAACCTGTGAAGCAATCCGATGCACCCGCGCCGCGGTGGCCAAGGGCGCTGGGGTAGGCGCGTCGCGCCGCCCAGGCTCATGCCTGGGCAAGCGGCGCAACACCGCCCAGCGCCCTTGGGCACCCCGGCCATGGGCCCTGAAAGGGCCCCTTCGTGGCCCTTGGTGAGGCCCCAA
>DATMIN010000110.1:0-3033 GCA_035554275.1 Burkholderiaceae bacterium | reverse complement strand
AGCAGCTGCAGCATCCGCTCGTCGATCGCGGCGCGGTACCGCAGCACCTCGTCGAGCGTCGGCCGCGTGATCAGCCCGCGCTGCGCGCGCGGGTGCATCTCGCCCACGCCCTGGTAGTAGCTGTTGAACAGCACCCGGAAGCTCGCGTCGAACGCCCGGAAGCCGGGCTCGTTCGGCTCGAGCACGAAGGTCTCGAAGAACCAGGTGGTGTGCGCGAGGTGCCACTTGACCGGGCTCGCGTCGGGCATCGACTGCACCTGGCAATCCTCGGCCGTCAGCGGCGCGGTGAGGTCGACCGAGGTCTGGCGGATCGAGGCATAGGCGCGCCCGAGGTCGCCTGCGGTTGCCGCAGCGCCGACGGGCCAGAGGGCAGCGGTCTTCATGGGGTGCGCTCCGTGAACGAGCAAGGACGAGCAAGGAACTAGGGCGAAGTGACGGGAACTTACACCGCGCCCGTCGCGCCCGTCGCGCCCAGTGTGTCACTCAACGTGCCGCGCGCGTCGAAGACGAAACAATCCCCCTCAAAGTGTCTCGCGCCGATACGCGCGAAGTAGCCGAGGATGCCGCCGTCGAGCTGCCACACGTGCTCGACGCCCGATGCCCGCATCAGCAGTGCGGCCTTCTCGCAGCGGATGCCGCCGGTGCAGTAGCTCACCACCGTCTTGCCGGCGAGCTCGGCGCGATGCGCCTGCAGCGCTTGCGGGAACTCGCCGAAGCGCGCGAGCCGCCAGTCGCGCGCGCCGCGGAAGCGGCCGAGGTCGGCCTCGAACGCGTTGCGCGTGTCGAGCAGCACCACGTCGCGACCCTCGTCGTCGACGCCGGCGTCGAGCCAGCGCGCGAGCGTCTCGGGCGGCAGCGCCGGCGCGCGCTGCGTCTCGGGGCGGATCGTCGGGCAGTCCATGCGGATGATCTCGCGCTTGACCTTGACCCGCAGGTGCGCGAACGGCACCGCGGCCGACTCGCTCTCGCGCACCTCGAGCCCGTCGAAGCCGGGTTGCTCGCGCAGCCAGCCGATGACGCCGCGCACCGCGCCGGGCGCGCCGGCGAGCACGAGGTTTAGGCCCTCGGGCGCGATCAGCACCGTGCCCCTCAGGGTCGCGCGCTGCGCCTGCGCAAGCACGCGGTGGCGCCACTGCTCGGGATCGTCGAGCGCGACGAAGCGATAGGCGGCAACATTCAGAACGACACTCACGATCGAAGAAATTCTAGGCGCGAACCCGGCTCCTAAAATGGCCCCATGACCTTTGTTCACCTGCGCGTCCACACCGAGTTCTCGATCGCCGACGGCACCCTGCGGATCGACGCCGCGGTCGCCGCCGCCGCGGCCGACGGCCAGGCCGCTTTGGCCATCACCGACCTGTCGAACCTGTTCGGCGCCGTCAAGCTCTACGGCGCCGCGCGCAAGCAGGGCATCAAGCCGATCATCGGCGCCGACGTGTGGCTCGAACCGGCCGGCGGCGAGAAGGCGCCGAGCCGGCTCGTGCTGCTGGTGCAGAACGCGCTCGGCTACCGCCATCTGTGCGAGCTGCTGTCGCGCGCCTGGCTGCAGCCGGGGGCGCGTGCGCAGCCCTGCATGCCGTGGGCGTGGCTCGCCGAGCTGGGCGGCGGCCTGATCGCGCTGGCCGGCGCGCAGTCGGGTGCGGTCGGGCAGGCGCTGATGGCCGGCGATGCGGCGCGCGCCGAAGGGCTCGCGCGCCAGCTTGCGGCGCTGTTTCCGGATCGGTTCTACATCGAGGTGCAGCGCGCCGGCCTGGGCGGCGACGAGGCCCACGTGCGCGCCGCGGTGCCGCTGGCGGCGCGGCTCGCCCTGCCGGTGGTCGCGACGCACCCGGTGCAGTTCGCCAGTGCCGACGACTACGAGGCGCACGAGGCGCGCGTCTGCGTCGCCGAGGGCGAGATGCTGACGAACCCGAAGCGCGTCAAGCGCTTCGGCCGCGAGCAGTATTTCAAGACGCAGGCGCAGATGGCCGAGCTGTTCGCCGATCTGCCGAGCGCGCTGGCCAACAGCGTCGAGATCGCGAAGCGCTGCAGCCTGAGCCTGGTGCTCGGCAAGCCGCAGCTGCCCGACTTCCCGACCCCGGCGGTTGATGGCCGCGTGCTCGCGATGGCCGAGTATTTCGGCCTCGCGTCGCACCAAGGCCTCGAGCGCCGGCTCGTGCAGCGCTATCCGGATGCGGCCGAACGCGAGGCGCAGCGGCCGCGCTACGTCGAGCGGCTCGATTTCGAGATCGCGACGATCCTGAAGATGGGCTTCCCCGGCTACTTCCTGATCGTGGCCGACTTCATCAACTGGGCCAAGGCCAACGGCTGCCCGGTCGGCCCGGGGCGCGGCTCGGGTGCCGGCTCGCTGGTCGCGTACGCGCTCAACATCACCGGCCTGGACCCGCTGCAATACAACCTGCTGTTCGAGCGCTTCCTGAACCCCGAGCGGGTGTCGATGCCCGACTTCGACATCGACTTCTGCCAGGGCAACCGCGATCGCGTGATCGACTACGTGAAGGCCAAGTACGGCCGCGACGCGGTGAGCCAGATCGCCACCTTCGGCACGCTCGCGGCGAAGGCGGCGCTGCGCGACATCGGCCGCGTGCTCGGCATGGGCTACGGCCATGTCGACTCGATCGCCAAGCTGATCCCGGCGCCGCCGGGCAAGGTGGTCACGCTCGCCAAGCTGCCGGCTCCTCCTGAGCTTCCCGATCCCGGCGTGATCTACGCGCGCCGCGAGGCGCCCGAGCTCGAGCAGCGCGAGGCCGCCGACGAAGACGTGGCCGAGCTGCTCGCGCTCGCCACGCGCGTCGAGGGCATCACGCGCAACGTCGGCATGCACGCCGGCGGCGTGCTGATCGCGCCCGGCAAGATCACCGATTTCTGCCCGCTCTACATGCAGCCCGGCAGTGACAGCGCGGTGAGCCAGTTCGACAAGGACGACGTCGAGGCGATCGGCCTGGTCAAGTTCGACTTCCTGGGCCTGGCGACGCTGACGATCCTCGAGCTCGCGAAGGATTTCATCGTCGCGCGCCGGCCCGAGCACCGTGG
>DATMIN010000109.1:0-10205 GCA_035554275.1 Burkholderiaceae bacterium | reverse complement strand
CTGGCCCCGGTGCGCAGGTCGACACCAGTCCGAGCCCGGCCTATTACGGCTATGCCCTGAATCCGTTCGAGAACTACCTGCTGTCGGGCAAGGCGATGATCGGGCTGACCGACCGCCTCCGCCTCGATGTCAGCCCGTACTTCTGGTACGGCTACGGCACAGGCGGCCTGCAGCAGACGACCCTGGCCGAATCGAACTCGAGCACCGTGGTGCACGGCGGCATCGCCGACATCAACGGCGACGGCGACCGCTCCGACACCGTGCTCGTGTACCGCGGCAGCCTGACCCAGACCTTCCGCCCCGGCATCAACGCGGCGCTGACGTACGTTCTCGACAATCACAAGATCAACGGTGGCGTCTGGTTCGAGCGCGCGCGTCACCGCCAGACGCAGCCCGCCGTCACGGTGGGCAACGACGGCGGCGTCACCGACATCTGGCTGGGCGGCAACCTGCTCCGCTACAACGACGGCAGCACCTACAACGGCCGCAATCAGAACACGGTGTCGACCGGCGAGAGCGTGTTTGTGCAGGACACGATCGACCTGCTGTCCGGCAAGCTCCAGGTGACGCCGGCATTCAGCTATCGGCGCATCAAGCGCGAGTTCAGCAACTACGCCAACTCGGGGAC
The DNA here is from genome assembly GCA_035554275.1 of Burkholderiaceae bacterium. GTDB lineage: Bacteria > Pseudomonadota > Gammaproteobacteria > Burkholderiales > Burkholderiaceae_C > LMDS01. The sequence continues at coordinate 9,577 of DATMIN010000109.1, read as the reverse complement.
CGCCGGGTCTGGAGCCGCGTTTGGCAGCAGCGGTGTGGACTACAGCGTCGAAAGGACCTATGGCGCGCCACTCCCGAGCCTGGCGGTCAGCTTGCAGGCCAGCGATCGGCTGCAGGTCTTCAGCAGTCTGGCCAAGAACTTCAAGGCCCCGGGGAACTTCGAGTATCAAAGCCTCGCGACCGGCGTGACGTACGCCAATGGCGTGGGCACGTCGACCGGCATGTTGCCGTTGACGGTCAAGGAGGAGACCTCGGTCAACCTCGACCTCGGCGCGCGCTACAAGGGCGACTGGTACCGTGCGTCGGCGACCGCGTTCTACAACAAGTTCAAGGATCGGATCGCGTCGAGCTACGACCCCGCGACGACGCTCACGCACGACTTCAACGTCGGCGACTCGACCACCAAGGGCCTGGAGATCGAGGCCGGAACGGTGCCGATCGCGGGGTTCAGCGGCTACGCGTCGCTGACGTACACGAAGAGCACGCTCGACGAAAACATGTTGAGCACGGACCTGACCAAGCCGTATCTGACCGCCGGCAAGCAGTTCCCCGACACGCCGAAGGGCATGGCGGCGCTGTCGCTGCAGTACGCGAACGGGCCGTACTTGCTCAACGTCTCGGGCAAGTACACGACGTCGCGCACGCTGACGCTGACCAACGACGTGGTGATCCCGGGCTTCACGACGGTCGACTTCAACGCGGCGTGGAAGCTGCCGAACCCGAGCGGCAACGGCTTCAAGAATCCGATCATCCGGCTCAACGTGAGCAACATCTTCAACCGGCAGTACTTCATGGCCAACGCTGGCAGCGGCTCGAACGTTCAGATCGCGAACGCCAACATCGTCACTGGTGCTGCAACCACGCCGTTCTATTACGCCGGTGCACCGCGCTTCGCAAGCATGACCTTCCAGGTCGACTACTGATCCGGGCTCGACCCGGCCGGCGCGAGTGCCTATCGTGGCACCCGCGCCGTTTTCACGTTTGCGGCCCGACGACACCATGAACCTGCACGCCCCGACTGCCCTCATTCGCGCCTGGCCGCGCCTGCTCGCCGCGGCGCTGATCGCCCTCGGCGCGGTCGCACACGCGGCCGAACCGGTGGCGCTGCGCCTGATCGGCATCAACGATTTCCACGGCAACCTCGAGCCCGCGACCCTGAGCCTGACGCTGCCCGACCCGCAGGCGCCCGGCGGCAAGCCGCTGCGCGTGCCGGTCGGTGGCGCGGCGGCGGTGTCGGGGCTCGTGAAGACGCTGCGCGCCGGCGCGCCGCACAGCCTGATGCTGTCGGCCGGCGACCTGATCGGCGCCTCGCCGCTGGTCTCGACGCTGTTCCGCCACGAGTCGACGATCGAGGTGATGAACGCGATCGGGCTCGAGGTCGGCGCGGTCGGCAACCACGAGTTCGACGCCGGCATCGCCGAGCTGCTGCGCGTCGCCAAGGGCGGCTGCGCGGCGACGCAACCCGACGACGTGGCCACCTCGTGCGGCCTGGAGCGCTACACCGGCGCGAAATTCCCGATGCTCGCCGCCAACGTGCTCGACGCGCAGGGCCGGCCGGTGCTCGCGCCGTACGTGATCCGGCGCTTCGCGGGCATTCCGGTCGGCATCATCGGCACGGTCACGAAGACCACGCCGACGATCGTCGTGCCTTCGGGCGTGGCCGGGCTGCGCTTCGTCGACGAGGCCGACGCGGTGAACCGCGCGGCGCGCGAGCTGCAGGCGCGCGGCGTGAAGGCGATCATCGCGGTGTTCCACGAGGGCGGCGAACTCGGCAGCTCGCAGAACCGCGGCGACTGGAACGACACCCGCTGCCCGGATCGCTCGGGCCCGATCTTCGACATCGCGCAGCGCCTCGTGCCCGAGATCAGCGTGCTCTTCACCGCCCACACCCACCAGGGCTACCGTTGCATCGTCGACGGCCGCACGATCATCCAGGGCACGTCGTACGGGCGCGGCCTGTCGGTGGTCGACATCGAGCTCGATCCGAAGACGCGCCAGATCATCACCTCGCGCACGCGCAGCATCAACCTGCCGGTCGTCAACGAGCAGACCGACCCGGCGCTGCGCGAGCGCCTCGCCGCCGCGCTGCCCGCGCCGTACGACGAGGTGCTGCGCACGACGCGGCCCGACGCGGCGATCGCGGCGCAGGTCGCGCGCTACTCGGCGATCGTCGCGCCGAAGGCCGAGCGGCCGGTCGGCACGATCACCGACCGCTTCGGCCGCGGCGGGCCGACCGACAGCGCCGCCGGCCGCCTGATCGCCGACTCGCAGCTCGCGGCCACGCACGAGAGCGCGCAGGGTGGTGCGCAGATCGCGTTCATGAACCCGGGCGGCATCCGCAGCGACCTCGAATGCAAGGGCACGCCGCCGTGCGTCGTGACCTTCGGCCAGGTGTTCACGATGCAGCCGTTCGGCAACAGCCTGGTCGTGATGACACTGACCGGCGCGCAGATCAAGACGCTGCTCGAATCGCAACAAAAGCGCGACGAGCCGGTGTTTCTGCAACCGTCGCAGGGCTTCGCGTACACCTGGAAGGCCGACGCGCCGGCCGGCGAGCACGCCCGCGATCTCACGCTCAACGGCGAGCCGCTCGCGTCCGAGCGCGCCTACCGCGTCACCGTCAACAGCTTCCTGGCCGAGGGCGGCGACGGCTTCGTGACGCTGCTGCAGGGTGCCGCGCGCACCGGCGGCGGGCAGGACATCGACGCGATGCTCGGCTACCTGAAGGCCGCGCCCGCGCGCGCGCCGATCGCGCAGCCGCGCGTCACGCGCCTGCCGTAACGCCGGCGCTCGGCGGCACGCGCGGCGCCGGCCCTTGCGGTCGGCGCGTTCGTGACCATCTGCGAGCGTCCCGCGCTCGCCGAAACCCCCCCGATGTCGTTGTTCCCGCTGGTGTTCGTTTCCGCGTTGCTGCACGCGTATGTCGGCTGGCGCCTCGTGCCGGCGTTGCCGGGCGGGGCGCTGCCGGCGTTCGCGCTCGGCGGCGGGCTCATCGCGTCGGCCGTGCTGATGCCGCTCGCGCTGCTCGCGCGCCGGCTGTGGCAGCCGCCGTGGGCCGATCGGGCGGCCTGGGTCGGCGCGCTCGCGATGGGCGTGTTCTCGTCGCTGTTCGTGCTGACGCTGCTGCGCGATGTGGTGATGTTCGGCGTGGTGCTGTATGCGGCGCTGGCGCCGCACGCGGTGGCGGGCGTCGATGCGCTCGAAGCCTGGAGCGCCGCCGTGGTGCCGCTGCTCGCGCTGGTCATCAGCGCTTGGGGCTTCGTCAACGCGCGCCGCACCGCCGCGGTGGTGTCGGTCGACGTGCCGATCGCCGGCCTCGCGGCCGCGCTGCACGGCTTCACGATCGCGCAGATCAGCGACATCCACGTCGGCCCGACGATCAAGCGCGGCTACCTGCGCCGCATCGTCGACGCGGTGAACCGGCTCGACGCCGACATGGTCGCGGTCACCGGCGATCTGGTCGACGGCACGGTGCGCGAGCTGGCCGGGCACGTGGCGCCGCTGGCCGATCTGCGCTCGCGCCACGGCACCTACTTCGTCACCGGCAACCACGAGTACTACTCGGGCGCCACCGCGTGGGTCGCCGAGCTGCGCCGGCTGGGCTTGAGCGTGCTGATGAACGAGCACGTGGTGCTGAGCCACGCCGGCGCGGCGCTGGTGGTGGCAGGCGTCACCGACTTCGGCGCCCACCACTTCGACCCGGCGCAGCGCAGCGATCCGGCCGCGGCGCTGGCTGGCGCGCCCGCCGGCGGCGCGCCGCGCGTGCTGCTCGCGCACCAGCCGCGCAGTGCCGAGGCGGCCGAGCGCGCCGGCTTCCAGCTGCAGCTCAGCGGTCACACGCACGGCGGGCAGTTCCTGCCGTGGAACTGGTTCGTGCGGCTGCAGCAGCCGTTCACCGCCGGGCTGCACCGGCTGCGCTCGCTGTGGGTCTACACCAGCCGCGGCACCGGCTACTGGGGGCCGCCGAAGCGCTTCGGCGCGCCGTCGGAGATCACCCGGCTGCGGCTCGTCAGCGCGCCGGCCTGAGGCGCTGCGCGGCGGCGCGTCAGGCCTTTCGCTTTCGCACCGGGCGCCAATTACAATCGACAGGCTTTGCAACCCCGGCGCCGTGCCGGGGCCCAACGAGGATTTCACGTGTTCATTTCCGAAGCCTTCGCGCAAGCCGCACCCGCCGCCGGCGCCGACTCGATGTTCGGCAGCCTGGGCAGCATGCTGCCGTTGGTGCTGATGTTCGTGGTGCTGTATTTCGTGATGATCCGGCCGCAGATGAAGCGCCAGAAGGAAGCGAAGGCGATGATCGACGCGCTCGCCAAGGGCGACGAGGTCGTCACCACCGGCGGCATGCTCGGCAAGATCTCGAAGATCGGCGAGAGCTACCTGACGGTCGAGGTCGCCAATGGCGTCGAGATCCAGGTCCAGCGCGGCGCGGTCGTGCAGGTGCTGCCCAAGGGCACCGTCGGCACGAAGTGACGCGCGAACTCCCGCACGAAGTGACGCGCGCACTGCCGCGCGAAGTGACGTGTGACGTGACGCGCGCGGGCCCTGCGCGCGCCGCGCCGGCCGCTCGAGGAACCCCCCGATGAATCGCTATCCCGCCTGGAAATACGCGCTGCTCGTGATCGCGCTGCTCGTCGGCCTGGTCTACACGCTGCCCAACTTCTTCGGCGAGGCGCCGGCGGTGCAGGTCAGCAGCGGCAAGGCGACGCTGAAGATCGACGGCTCGATGGCGCCGCGCATTTCCGAGATCCTCGCGAAGGCTGCGGTGCGGCCCGACTTCGTGCAGTTCGAGGGCAACTCGGTCAAGGCGCGCTTTGCCGACCTCGACGCGCAGCGCAAGGCGAAGGACGCGATCAGCGCCGCGCTCAACCCCGACCCGACGAACCCGAGCTACATCGTCGCGCTGAACCTGCTGTCGCGCTCGCCCGGCTGGCTGACCGCGCTGCACGCGTTGCCGATGTACCTCGGCCTCGATTTGCGCGGCGGCGTGTACTTCCTGATGCAGGTCGACATGAAGTCGGTGCTGACGAAGAAGGCCGACGCGCTGACCGGCGACATCCGCACGCTGCTGCGCGACAAGAACCTGCGCCACGCCGGCATCAAGCGCGACGCCAACAACGTCGAGGTGCGCTTCCGCGACCGCGAGACGCTGACCGCCGCGCGCACGCTGCTGCAGGATCAGCTCCCCGACCTACAGTGGCTCGAGACGCCCGACGGCACCGACATCAAGCTCGCCGGCAGCCTGAAGCCCGCCGCCGAGAAGACGGTGCAGGAGAGCGCACTGACGCAGAACATCACGACGCTGCACAACCGCGTCAACGAGCTCGGCGTGGCCGAGCCGGTGATCCAGCAGCAGGGCGCCGACCGCATCGTCGTGCAGCTGCCCGGTGTGCAGGACACGGCCAAGGCCAAGGACATCATCGGCCGCACCGCGACGCTCGAGCTGCGCATGGTCGACGAAAGCGTCGAGGCGCAGGCGGCGGCGGGCGGCAACGGGCCGGTGCCGTTCGGCACCGACCGCTTCATCGACCGCAACGGCGGCCCGATCATCGTCAAGCGCGATGTCGTGATCACCGGCGACAACCTGACCGATGCCAAGCCCGGCTTCGACGGCCAGACCCACGAGCCGAGCGTGAACCTGACGGTCGACGCGAAGGGCGCGCGGATCATGAAGGACATCTCGCGCGACAACATCGGCAAGCGCATGGCGATCCTGCTGTTCGAGAAGGGCAAGGGCGAGGTCGTCACGGCGCCGGCGATCCGCGGCGAGCTCGGCTCGAACTTCCAGATCACCGGCCGCATGACGGCCGGCGAGGCCAACGACACCGCGCTGCTGCTGCGCGCCGGCTCGCTGGCCGCGCCGATGGAGATCATCGAGGAGCGCACGATCGGCCCGAGCCTGGGCGCCGACAACATCGCCAAGGGCTTCCACAGCGTGGTGTTCGGCTTCGCGGCGATTGCCCTCTTCATGTGCGTGTACTACCAGCTGTTCGGCGTGGTCTCGACACTGGCGCTCGGCTTCAACCTGCTGCTGCTGCTGGCGCTGCTGTCGATGCTGCAGGCCACGCTGTCGCTGCCCGGCATCGCGGCGATCGCGCTGACCTTGGGCATGGCGATCGACTCGAACGTGCTGATCAACGAGCGCGTGCGCGAGGAGCTGCGCGGCGGCGCCTCACCGCAGGTCGCGATCCACACCGGCTACGAGCGCGCCTGGGCGACGATCCTCGACTCGAACGTCACGACGCTGATCGCCGGCCTCGCGCTGCTCGCATTCGGCTCGGGGCCGGTGCGCGGCTTCGCGGTCGTGCACTGCCTGGGCATCGTGACCTCGATGTTCTCGTCGGTGGTGTTCTCGCGCGGCCTGGTGAACCTCTGGTACGGCCGCCAGAAGAAGCTCAAGAGCGTGTCGATCGGCCAGGTCTGGAAGCCGCAGGCCGACGTGCCCGCGGTCAAGACCCCCTGACCGGCTCGCAGCCCAGCACAAGGAACGTTCATGGAGTTCTTCCGGATCCGGCGCGACATCCCGTTCATGCGGCACGCGCTGGTGTTCAACATCGTCTCGGCCGTGACGTTCGCGCTGGCCGTGTTCTTCCTCGTCACGCGCGGGCTGCACTTCTCGATCGAGTTCACCGGCGGCGTCGTGATGCAGGCGAGCTACGCGCAGGCGGCCGATGTCGAGAAGATCCGCGCCAGTGTCGAGAAGCTGAACTTCGGCGACGTGCAGGTGCAGAACTTCGGCAGCTCGCGCGACGTGATCATCCGGCTGCCGGCGACGCCTGGCATCAAGCAGACCGAAGTCGCCGCGACCGTGTTCGACACGTTGTGCAAGGCCGAGGGCGGCGCCGTCAGCGTGCACCAGACGACCACCGACAAGGGCGAGAACATCAGCCGCCCGGTGTGCGCGGCCGGCAGCGCCGAGCCGGTGCAGCAGCGCAGCGTCGAGTACGTCGGCCCGCAGGTCGGGCGCGAACTCGCGGTCGACGGTGCGAAGGCGCTTGCCTTCGTCGTCGTCGGCATCATGATCTACCTCGCGATCCGCTTCGAGTGGAAGTTCGCGGTCGCCGCGATCGTCGCGAACCTGCACGACGTGGTCATCATCCTGGGCTTCTTCGCGTTCTTCCAGTGGGAGTTCAACCTCACGGTGCTGGCCGCGGTGCTCGCGGTGCTGGGCTACTCGGTCAACGAATCGGTGGTGATCTTCGACCGGATCCGCGAGGCCTTCCGGCGCTTTCGCAAGATGAACACGCACGAGGTGATCGACCACGCGATCACCAGCACGATCAGCCGCACCATCATCACCCACGGCAGCACGCAGATGATGGTGCTGTCGATGCTGATCTTCGGCGGGCCGACGCTGCACGGCTTCGCGATCGCGCTGACGATCGGCATCCTGTTCGGCATCTATTCGTCGGTGTTCGTGGCCGCCGCGATCGCGATGTGGCTCGGCGTCAAGCGCGAGGATCTGGTCAAGGCCGGCACTGCCAAGAGCAACGATCCGGACGACCCGAACGCCGGGGCGGTGGTGTAGAGTCGAACGACACTTTTCGCGAAGCGCCGATCCTCCATGCCGACCCCCGCCAACCCGACGGCATTGGCCCAGCTGGCGCGGCGCACCTACGTTGAGAGCCTGCTCGCGGCGCTGCCCGCGGTGGTGCAGAGCGTCGAGGACGGCGTGCGCAATCTGGCCGGCAAGACCGCCGACAACGCCACCACCGCGCGCCGCCGCGACACGCTGACCGACCTGCACAAGGCCGCGCCGTACTGGCTGCAGGGCATGACGACGATGCTGCGCGGCGCGCGCCAGAGCGGGCTGATGTCGGCCACGAACCCGGGCGAGCTGGCGCTGAGCGCGAGCCGGCTGGCCAAGCTCAGCCTGGTCGACGACGACACGATCGAGCAGGAGATCGTCACCAGCAAGCTCGCGCTGTCGATGATGGACCTCGCGTCGTGGGAGTTCACCGACCTGCGCACCCGGATGAACTCGCTCGAGCGGCGCGAAGAGCTCGACGCCAACGACGTGCTGCGCCCGCATGTGCTCGCGCGCGCGGTGAGCGCGTCGTGGCGCGCGGCGAGCCTGGGCCTCGATGCGTGGCGTGCGGTCGACACGGTGCTGCATGCCGAGTTCGGCCCGCTCGCCGAAGACGCGTACCACGAGACCAACCGCTTCCTGCTCGAGCGCCACGTGCTGCCCGAGATCGACCTGCGCTCGTCGATCCGGCGCGTGAAGAATTCCGGCGCGGGCGGCGGCGCTGGCGGCGCGCCCGGCCGCGGCGTGTCCCCGCCATCGGCCGGCGGTGCTGGCGGTGGCGGTGGTGGGGGCAGCGGCGCTCAAGGCCGCGGCAGCGAGGTCGGCGAAGAGACGCGCCTGATGACGCGCGCCGGCGGCCTGGCGCGCGGTGCCGACCACGCCGAGCAGGTGCTCGGGCGCCTGAACCGGCTCGTCGCACGCCAGCTGCCCGGCTTCGGCGTGACCCAGCAGGACCGCGCGCCGGTGGTCGCGCCGCGCCTGAAGACCGCGATCAACGACGCGCAGCAGGGCGTCGCGCGCCGCCTCGCGACGGCCGAGCATGCGGCGGCCACGGGTGGCGGCGCCGTCAGCGCGCCGGCGCTGCTCGAGGAGCTGAACCAGCGCAAGCAGGCGCTGAAGCAGGCCGCGAGCACGCCGGTCGAGCGCGCCACGATCGAGATCGTCGCGCTGCTGTTCCAGAGCATCCTCACCGAAGAGCGCATCCCGAGCGCGGTGCGCGTGTGGTTCGCGCGGCTGCAGATGCCGGTGCTGCGCGTGGCCGTCAGCGAGCCCGACTTCTTCGCCACGATCGACCACCCGGCGCGCCGCCTGATCGATCGCATGGGCTCGTGCGTGATGGGCTTCGACTCGAACAGCCGCGCCGTCGGCGACATCCTCGAGAAAGAGATCAAGCGCGTGGTGCAGGTCGTCGAGGCCTACCCCGACACCGGCCGGCGCGTGTTCCAGACCGTGCTGATCGAGTTCGAGAAGTTCCTCGAGCACTACTTCAAGAACGAGAACGAGGCGTCGAAGAAGGGCGTGTCGCTGGCGCAGCAGGTCGAGCAGCGCGAGACCCTCGCGATCCAGTACACGATCGAGCTGCGCAAGATGCTCAACGAGATGCCGGTGCAGGAGGGCGTGCGCGAGTTTCTGTTCCAGGTCTGTGCCGACGTGCTCGCGATGACGGCGGTCAAGTCGGGCAACCAGGGCGAGGCGACCAAGGACATGAAGCGCGCCGCGACCGACCTGATCTGGTCGGCGAGCGCGAAAGTCTCGCGCGAAGAGCGCGCCGATGTGATCCGCCGCCTGCCGCCGTTGCTGAAAACGCTGCGCGACGGCGGACATCGCGCCGACCGCCTCGTTGAAGGACGTGCTGGCGATGACGGCGGTCAAGTCGGGCAACCAGGGCGAGGCGACCAAGGACATGAAGCGCGCCGCCACCGACCTGATCTGGTCGGCGAGCGCGAAAGTCTCGCGCGAAGAGCGCGCCGACGTGATCCGCCGCCTGCCGCCGCTGCTGAAGACGCTGCGCGACGGGATGGAACTCGCCGGGCTGCCGGCGGCGAAGCAGGAC
>DATMIN010000108.1:0-2056 GCA_035554275.1 Burkholderiaceae bacterium | reverse complement strand
GCGCCTCGAGCGCCGCGGCGATGCGGCCGTGCAGCCACGCGCGCAAGGCCTCGGGCACGGCGGCGCGGCACGCCTGCCGGATCAGGTCGTGGGCGAAGCCCTGGCCGCGCACCACGTCGGCGGCCTCGAGCTCGCGCCAGGCGTCGAGCTGGTCGAGCGGGTGCTGGTCGAGCACGGCCGCGGCCACGTCGACGCTGAAGTCGGCCGCCGCGAGGGCCGCCACGCGCGCCAGCTTCAGCGCCGCCGGCGACAGCTTCGCGAGCCGGGCGGCGATCAGCCGCTGCAGCGTGCCGGGCGCCGGCAGCGCCGTGTCGGCCCAGGCGCCGGCGCCGATGCCGGGTTCGAGCAGCGCGCGCACGGTTTCGAGCACGAAGAAAGGATTGCCTCCGCTGTGGCGGAAGACGCGTTCGGACCAGGCCTGTGCATCGATGCCCGGCAACCCGAGCGAATCCAGCAGCTCGTGCACCGAGCCGGCCGAGAGCGGCGCGAGCTCGATGCGCACCGGCAGCTCGGCGAGCCAGTCGGCGCCGGCCACGAGTTCGTGGGCGCGCGCCGCCAGCACCCAGGGCCGCGGCTTTGCTGCGAGCAGCGCGGGCAGCAGCTCGAGCGAGGCCTCGTCGGCGAAGTGCAGGTCGTCGAGCACGATGCCGGCGGGCTGCAGGGGCGCCAGCGCCTGCGTCAGCCGCGGCGCGTCCCAGCGCTCGGGGCTCGGCGCGCCGAGCTCGGCGGCGAGGCGCGCGAGCAGCGCGAAGGGCGCGTGCGCGTCGCCCGGGCGCGCGCAGACGCGCACCGCGCCGTGGGCGCGCGCGAAGTCGTCGATCAGGCGCGACTTGCCGATCCCGGCCTCGCCGAGCACGAGCGCCGGCATGCCATCGCGCCAGCTCGATTCGAGCGTGTGCCAGGCGGCGTCGCGCCCGATCAGGCGCGGCGGGCGCAGCGTCGCGACCGGCACCACGCGCGCCGCGGCCGGCTCGGGCAGCGCGGCGCTGGCTTCGACCAGCGCGGCCAGGGCCTCGGTCTCGGCACCGGGCGCTGCGTCCAGTTCGCGCGCGAGCACGGCGCGCAGGCGCGCCAGCGCGGCGCGTGCGGCGTTGCGGTCGCCGCACAGGTAGTGCAGGCGGATCAGCTCCCGGTGCGCATGCTCGCGCAGCGGCTCGTCGCGGACCAGGCGCTCGGCCAGCGCGATCGCCCGCGCCGGCTGGCCTTGCTGCTCGAAGCGCCGCGCCAGCGCGCGCAGCGCCTCGCGCCGACGCGCGCGCCAGCGTTCGCGGGCGCCTTCGAGCCAGTCGCGAAACTCGCTCAGCTCGTCGTACGCGAAGTCGCCGAGCAGTTCGCCGGCGGCGGCCTCGGGATCGTCGAGCAGCGCCGCGCCCGGATCGCGCAGGTCGTGCGCCAGATCCTCGGCCAGCGCGAGCCGCGTGGCGAGCGCGCCGACGAACTCGCAGCCCGCCGCGCGGCGCAGCCGGAACAGGCGCTGGCGCAGCAGGTTGCGCGCCGCCGCGGCGTCGATGTCGGGCCACAGCAGTGCGAGCGCCCGGGCTCGCGTGGTCGGGCCGTCGTGTGCGAGCAGCGCGAGCAGCGCGGCGTCGAGCCGGTTCAGCGCGACCGCGCGGTCACCGCGCCACAGCTGCGGCGTGCGCAGCAGCTGCAGGCGCAGTTCGGCGTTCGTGGCGACGGCGACCGGCGGCGCGGTGTCCATCGCCGGATCGTAGCGGCAGCCGATGCGGGGCCGCCCGCCGCGGCCCGTCAGTGCAGCGTGAACCCGCTCGGCAGCGCCTTGACCGCGCCCGCGCCGATCGCGGCGCCGAACTTCTTCGCCAGCCGCTCGGCCACGTTCGACTTCGGCGTGTAGTCGACCACCTCCTCGGCCTTGACCACCTCGCGGGCGACGTGGTCGAGGTTGCCGAGGTGATCGGCCAGGCCCATCTCGAGCGCCTGCTGGCCGTTCCAGAACAGGCCGCTGAAGGTGTCGGGGCCTTCCTTCAAACGCGTGCCGCGGCCCTGCTTGACGACCGCGATGAACTGCTGGTGGATCTGGTCGAGCATCGCCTGGATG
>DATMIN010000107.1:0-5253 GCA_035554275.1 Burkholderiaceae bacterium | reverse complement strand
ACGCGCTGAAGGGCGTTGTCCACCACGATCGCGCCCGGCCACAGCGCCTCGAGCAGCTCGTCCTTGGGGACGACTCGATCGCGATGCCGCACCAAGTAGCACAGCAGGTCGAAGACGCGCGGCTGCAGCCGAATCTCGCGGCCGTGCGCGCGCAGCGAGCGCCGCGCCTCGTCGAGCTCACAGGGTCCGAAGCGGTATGTGGTCGCGTTCGTCATGCGGCACCATCGAGCCAACCGGAGTTGGCCTCATTTTGCCGCAGTGCCCGGCGGGGCGGAAGTTGCTCGGCGTGCGCGATCTCCTGCCGGGCCGGTCAGCCTCAGATCCCGCTGGCGTGCCCGCCCTTGCGGGGCGCGTCGTGCGCTGCTGTACCCGGGCTCCGCCGCGGCGCGCGCGGCAGCAGCATGCCGACCTGCGCGCGGTAATCCCGGTAGCGCTGGCCGAACAGCGCGACCAGGTCGCGCTCCTCGAACCAGATGCCGATCAGGATGTAGGCGCTGGTCACGACCGCGAACAACAGGTGGCCCACAGTCATCGCCGGCGTGCTCCAGAACGCCAGCAGAAAGCCCAGATAGATCGGGTGCCGCACATGCCGGTAGAACAGCGGCGTGCGGAACTCCGGAGCCGGCGCGGCGCGCCCCATGAGCCGGCGCCACACCTGCTTGACGCCGAACAGCTCGAAGTGGTCGATCTGGAAGGTGCTGGCCAGCACCAGGCTCCAACCGAACGCGCACCCGACGGTAAGCGCCGCCGTGGCGAACCCGCCGGAGGCGTCCCAGACCATGCCGCCGAGCGGGCGCCACTGCAGGAACACCAGGATCAGCGCCGCGCTGGCGAGCAGCACGAAGGTGCTGCGCTCCATCGACGCGGGGACGAAGCGCGTCCACCAGCGTTTGAAGGCCGGCCGCGCCATCACGCTGTGCTGGATCGCGAACAGCCCGAGCAGCAGGACATTGACGAGCACCGCAACGCCCAGCGGCTCGTCGGCGGCACCGAACGGCACGCCGATGTCGATCGACTTGGGCACGAGCACGTTGCCGACGAAGCCGGCGGCGTAGACGAAGGTGGCGAGGAAGATCGCATACGCGATCAGGCCGTAGAGGGCGACGAACAGACCCATGATGAGACTCCAGAACGTTGGGGGTGAGCGGCGGGGAGGGCGCCCCGCGCGCATGGGACGATCAGACCGCCGTCATCGGGTCGATGACGCTACGCACCTCGGTCACCTTGCTGGCCGGGAACCCGCTCAGCTTGGCGTGCTCGTGTACCGACGACTCGTGATCTGCCAGGTAGATGCAGAAGGTCTTGTCGTCGGCGACGAAGGACTGCACCCACTGCACCTTGCCGGCGAGCCGGTCCAGCGCGGCGTTCGACGTCTGCGCCGCGCCCTTGAGTTGCGCGCCGTTCAGATGGCCGACGCCGGCGATGTCGCGTTCAATCACATAGCGTTTCATGACAGTTGCTTTCGAAGAAGACCCCGCAGCGGTGGACCAACCGGCGGCCGCGCTGCGGGATCGAGCGACCGTTCGGTGCGACCCGTTGCGAAGCGCCTGTGCAGGCAATCGATCGGGCCGTGGAGGAATCGTAGGCAGCGGGTCCGCGGGCGTCCTCTGCGCGCGCTGATCGTTTTCTGATCCATTCCTGGCGCGGCGGGCAGCCGGACCCGCACCCTCAGTCGCAGCTGACGGCCGGGTTCCAGTCGTTGAACAGCCCGTTGGCGTTGTGCTCCCACAGCCACACGTGCAGCTCGTAGAACGGCATCGGCGTGGCGTAGCGGTTCGGCGTGCGCACCAGGTGGAACGGGTGTCCGAACAGCACCGGTGGCTGCGGATGCAGCGCGTCCCACACCGGTGCGAACACGACGTACTCGAGCGCGACCAGTTCGTGCGCGCCCGTGGCCGTCTTGCGATAGACCAGAAATTCGGGGCGCAGCGGATCGAGTTGCGGATCGCCGAGCAGCGCTGCGTTCAGGTAGTGGATGCCCATGCCGCCCTGGCCGGGCTGCGCGACGCAGTCGCCGGACTGGTCGGGGAACTTGACGTAGTTGGCGGCCAGCGCGGCGTTCAGGTCGTTGAACGGCGCTGTCGCCTTGCGCGCCTGCAGCAGCAGCTTGTGCAGTTCGACGTCGCCCTCGGGTGCGTCGCCGTGGGCGGCGGCCGGAGTGATCTGGACCAACGCGGCACTGACGGCGAGCGCCAGCTGAAGAGCAGTGAGCCTGAAGGAATGGTGATTCATGATCGTTTCCTGGTGTTGAGTTGCGGTGAGGTGAGGTGAGGTGAGTTGATCGGTCGGCCTTTCATGCCGGCGTCACGTGGGCGGGTGCGCTCGGCTGCGGCGGGTCGGCGCGGAAGACGATCCGGCCGATCACCGGCACGATCGCGTCGGCCGCCATCCCGACGCGTGCCGCGTGCGTGCGCAGCGCTTGCGGGTCGATGCCCTGATACAGGCACACGCTGCCGAGCGTGCCGTCGCCTTCGTTGACGGCGTAGCTGTGCAGCCAGCTGACCTCGCGCGCCATCTCGTCGCTGCCGACGCGGCGAGCGGCCGCGGCGCCGCGCGCCATCTCGGTCGCCGTCTTCCAGACGCTGCGGCGCCGCACCAGATACACCATCGCCGGGGCGAACGGGCGCACCCGCAGGGTGGCGGCGACCGGCAGGATCTCGGCCGCAGCAAGCTGGGTCAGCTCGGCGTGCTGCTGTAGCGCACGCGCGCTGTCGGCCTGGAACACGCACGCCAGGCCGAGGCGGCCGTCGGCCTCGCGCAGGGCGTAGGAGCGCAGCCATCGCGCCGGTCGTTCAGGGGGCTCTTCTTCGAACGCTCGCAGCCGCGTGAATGCGGCGTCGAGCTCGCTCGCACCGGCGGCGATGCCGGGGCGGCGGACGACGTAGGTTTGCATGGCGAATGCCTCGCGACCACAGCAGGGGGATGCCGCCGAGACGCGCTGTGGGAATCGCCGAACCCGGGGGCGTGGTCCGAACTCGTGTATCGAACCAGTGGTCACAGCGTAGGAAGCCGCGGCGCGGCCGTCCTTGCCGCGCGCTGATCGTTTCCTGATCCTTCGCTGCGGCCGCGCCGCGCCGGCGCCCGCGGTGCCCCGCGCCTACTTCGCGCGTTCGATCGCCAGCGTGCGCAGCACCGCTGCGATCAGGAAGCCCTCCCAGTGCGCGAGCGCCTGCGGGGTCTCGAGTTCCTCACCGAGAAACGCCGACAGCGTGAACCGGTTCGACAGGTAGAAGTAGCCCATCGCCGCGATCATCAGGTAGACATCGCGCGCGGCCACGTCGGCGCGGAACAGCTTCTGGCGCGCGCCGCTGGCGAGCACCTCGCCGAGCACCGCGACCGCCTGCGACGAATACTCGCTCGCGCGCAGCGACTTGGCGATGTGCTTGCCGCGGTGCAGGTTCTCGGTGTTGAGCAGCGTGATGAACTCGGGGTTCTTCTGGTAGTAGCCCCACATGAAGCGGATCACCGCCTGCAGCGCCTCGACCGGCCGCGCGGCATCGAGCACCAGCTTCGATTCGGCCTCGTTGAAGCGCCGGTACATCTCTTCGAGCACGGCGATGTACAGCGCCTCCTTGCTGCCGAAGTAGTAGTAGATCATCCGGTCGTACGACTTCGCGGCCTTCGAGATCTGCTCGACCCGCCCGCCGTCGTAGCCGTGCTTGGCGAACACCTTCGTCGCCGCGCGCAGGATGCTGTCGCGCGTGGCCTGCGCGGCCATCTCGCGCACGCCGCGTTTGCGCGCCGGCGCGGTCGCGCTCATGCGAGCAGCGTCATTGTTCCGCGAAGGCCCGTTCGATCACGAACGCGCCCGGCGTCGAGGTGTTGCCCTCCTTGAAGCCGCGCGCCTCGAGCATGTGCTTCAGGTCGCGCAGCATGCCGGGGCTGCCGCAGATCATCACGCGGTCGTGCGCGGCGTCGAGGCCCGGCACGCCGAGGTCGGCGAAGAGCTTGCCGCTCTCCATCAGCTCGGTCACGCGGCCCATGTTCTTGTAGGCCTCGCGCGTCACCGTCGGGTAGTAGCGCAGCTTGCTCGAGATCAGGTCGCCGAGGAACTCGTGCGCCGGCAGGTGCTCGGTGACGAGGTCGTGGTACGCGAGCTCGTCCTTGGTGCGCACGCCGTGCACCAGGATCACCTGCTCGAAGCGCTCGTAGGTGTCGGGGTCGCGGATGATGCTCATGAACGGCGCCAGGCCGGTGCCGGTCGACAGCAAGTACAGGCGCTTGCCGGGCGTCAGGTAGTCGATCACCAGCGTGCCGGTCGGCTTCTTGCCGACGATGACGGTGTCGCCGACCTGGATGTGCTGCAGCTTGCTCGTCAGCGGGCCGTCGGGCACCTTGATGCTGAGGAACTCGAGGTGCTCCTCGTAGTTCGCGCTGACGATGCTGTAGGCGCGCAGCAGCGGCTTGTTGTTCACGCGCAGGCCGATCATCGTGAAGTGGCCGTTGCTGAACCGCAGCGCCGGGTCGCGCGTGGTGGTGAACGTGAACAGCTTGTTGGTCCAGTGGTGGACGCTGAGCACGCGCTCTTCGTTGAATGCACTCATTGCGAAGGGGTGTGGAAGGAAGGAGTGGAGAACCGGTTGCGCGGCCCCGGGCGGCCATGTAGTATTCGCAACACCGTCGTTCAGTGAATACTACATGAAACTGCACGGCGGTGCCAACCGCGGGGCGCCGTCTGCCCGATCGTAGCGCGAGGATCGACACCGAGATGGCCGAACACACCAAGACCGACGGCTTGCCCGAGACGATGCCGTTGCCCGACGCATCGCCGCAAGTGCTCGATCGCTCGCGCCCGCGCAACGAGCGCATGGCCGGCGACAAGATCGAGTGCAACGCCTGCCCGGTGCTGTGCCAGATCTCGCCCGGCAAGACCGGCGCCTGCGACCGCTACGCCAACGCCGCCGGCACGCTGATCC
This sequence comes from Burkholderiaceae bacterium, assembly GCA_035554275.1. GTDB lineage: Bacteria > Pseudomonadota > Gammaproteobacteria > Burkholderiales > Burkholderiaceae_C > LMDS01. The sequence continues at coordinate 337 of DATMIN010000107.1, read as the reverse complement.
GCGTCGACCCGGTCGTGCTGCTGCGGCGCACGCTGGCCGAGGGCGAGGCCGCGCTGGTACCGTTCGTCGCACGCGACGCGGCTGCTCCCGATGCTGCCGCGAACCCGCTCGCGACGCAGGACGAGGTCTTCGTCACCGGCGTCGGCTCCGGCACCACCTACCCCGACTACAAGCCCGCGCCGTTCATCGTCGCCTCGCAGGTTGCCGGCGTCGACATGGTCACCGTCGTCACCGAGGGCATCTTCAGCTACTGCAGCTTCAAGGTGAAGATCGACACCGATCGCTGGCTCGGCCCCGAGCAGGCCAACGTGCGCTGCAAGGGCGAGGTCGTCGGCCA
>DATMIN010000106.1:0-69017 GCA_035554275.1 Burkholderiaceae bacterium | reverse complement strand
CCCAACGGCGACCGCCTCACGGCGCGCCGGTTCCGCCAGACCGGGATGTGGCTGGGCGACAGTGCCGGGTTCGAAAGGCTACATCACCTGCTCGAACTGCCCTTCGCGTCGGCGGCATTCCTGTGGGATGCACAGCAGGCGTCGGCCTGGGAGCGCAACCCCATCTACGCGACGCTGCATGAGTCCTCGTATGCCGATGGCGGCGCAACACGATGGTCGGCGCACCGCTTGGTCCCCGAAGACGCGTTGACCGGTGAACTGCTTGGCGGGGAGCATGTCTTCCCCTGGATGTGGGACGACTACGCGGGGCTGCACGCCCACCGAGAGGCAGCGCAGTTGCTGGCCGAGCATCCCTGGTCGCGGCTGTATGACGCCGACCGGCTGGCGCGCAACGAAGTGCCGGTCGCCGCGACGGTGTACGTCGACGACATGTACGTGGAGCGATCATTTGCCGAGGACACCGCGCGTCACGTGCGTGGACTGCGCGCGTGGATCACCAACGAGTACGCCCACAATGGACTGCGGGCCGATGGCGAACGCATCGTGGGCCGCCTGCTCGACATGGTGCGCGGAAGGGTATGAACCCGATAGCCGTGCGAGTATGCACGCGGCAATTTCAGGTCTCGTCGCGGCCGCCACGGGTGCGCTCAAGGGCGCCTCCTCGGTCAAGTTCCTGACGGCGAGTAGTACATGAGCCGATCTGCACCATTTCATCATCGCTCGCTTGCCGCGCGCCGGGGAGGCGGGCACTGGCACGGTGTTGCGCCGATTTGGCAGACTCACCGCTGGGTGTAGTAGGGCGCCGGCGACAGGCGCGGTGCTGGTCCAAGGCGAGGATCAAACGGAGCAGTCCCAGGTGGTGGACACGCCGAGCTGACGCAAGCATGTTCGCATTGCGCAGCGCACGCCAGCCGTCCCCGGAATGCCCCAGGAAGACGCAGACCCGCGCGTTTGTCCACTTGGTCCAACTGGCACAGACGTTGCATGCCGGGCCCGCAACTCGTGCCGTTGCGCGTCGACCGAGGACCCCCATGACCACCCTGTTGTCCGTACCCATCGTTGACCTGGAACCTTACTTCCAGGGCAGCCCGCAGCAGCGCGCCGGCGTGGCGCGCGAGGTCGATGCGGCGTGCCGCAGCATCGGCTTCCTGGTCGTCACGAACCACGGCATCCCGGCCGATCTCATCGCGCGTGTTTCGGCGCTGTCGCGCGAATTCTTCGCGCTGCCGCTGGCCGAGAAGCGCAAGGTCGACCGCCCGCGCGAAGACGCGGTGCGCGGCTACAGCGCGGTCGGCGAGGAAGGCCTGTCGTACAGCCTGGAAGAGGCCGCGCCCGGCGACCTGAAGGAGTCCTTCTCGATCGGGCCGTCGAACGTGCCCGACGACGACTACCACCGCGGCCCCGCCGCCGGCCCGCACTTCGAGCCCAACAGTTGGCCGCCGATCGCCGGCTTCCGCGAAGCCTTCGAGGCCTACTTCGACGCGATGAGCGACCTGTCGCGCTCGCTGATGCGCATCTTCGCGCTCGGCCTGGCGCTGCCCGAGAACTTCTTCGACGACAAGATCGACGAGCACATCAGCATGTTCCGTGTGCTGAGCTACCCGCCGCAGCGCGAAGCCCCGCTGCCCGGCCAACTGCGCGCAGGCGCGCACAGCGACTACGGCAGCCTCACCATCGTGCTGCCCGACGACAAGGGCCTGCAGGTGTTCAACAAGGCGGGCCAGTGGGTCGACGTGCCGCAGGTCGAGGGCGGCCTGGTCGTCAACATCGCCGACCTGATGATGCAGTGGACCAACGACCAGTGGGTGTCGACGTTGCACCGCGTGGTGAACCCGCCCGCCGAGGTGGCGAGCACCAACCGGCGCCAGTCGCTGGTGTTCTTCCACCAGCCCAACTACGACGCGATGGTCGAATGCCTGCCGAGCTGCCTGGCGCCGGGCGAGCAACCCAAGTACGCACCCATATCGTCGGGCGACCACCTCACCTCGAAGTTCGTCAAGCAGACCACCTTCGGCGGCACGAAAGCGACGGCCTGAGAGGTTGAACCCACATGGCCCATCTTTCCTACGTCAACGTCTTCGCGAAGGATGTGGTCGCGCTCAGCGGCTTCTACCAGCGCGTGTTCGCCTTCCCCGAGATCGAGGCGATCCGCTCGCCGATCTTCCGCGGGCTCGACACCGGCAAGTCCAGCCTCGGCTTCAACGCGCTGGCCGCCTACGAGCTGCTGCAGCTCTCCGAGTTCTCGGACACGCGCGGCATCAAGTTCTTGCTCAACATCGATGTCGACAGCCAGGCCGACGTCGACCGCATGGTGCCCGTCGCGATCGATGCCGGCGCGACCCTGGTGAAGGCGCCTTACGTGACCTACTACAACTGGTACCAGGCCGTGCTGCTCGATCCCGAGGGCAACGTGTTCCGCATCAACTTCATGATGGGCTGATGCGCTGCAGGCCGTCGTCGCTCGTTCATCGCGCTCGTTCATCGTTCTCCGTCTCTCCAACGAAAGGCCTTTGCCATGTTGCGTAAATCGGTGGTCAGCGCCGCTGCGGCGCTGGTGGTGTGTGCAGTGCTCGCGGCCCCGGCGATGGCCGACGGCTTCACGCTCAAGGGCGAACCCAAGATCGCCATGCTCTACTTCGGCCCGAAGAACGACGGCGGCTGGACGCAGGCCTTCGACGAAGCCCGCCTCAAGGTCGAGGCCGCGCTCGGCAAGAAGATCCAGTTCGTCGAGAGCGTGCCCGAGGACGCCTCGGCCATCAAGCCGGCGGCCGAGCGCTTCATCTCGCGCGGCGCCAACATCGTCATCGGCACGGCCTTCGGCTACTCCGATACCTTCAAGGAGCTCGCGGCCAAGTACCCCGACGTGGCCTTCCTGAACGGCTCAGGCACCACCAACAGCGGCAACCTCGAAGCCTTCTACGGCCGCACCTACGAGAGTCAGTACCTGTGCGGCATGGCGGCCGGTGCGGCCTCGAAGACGGGCAAGCTCGGCTTCGTCGCGGCCAACCCCTTCGGCGTGGTGAACTGGACGGTCAACGCCTTCGCGCTCGGTGCGCAGAAGATGAACCCGAACGCCACGGTGAACGTGATCTACACCGGCGCCTGGAACGACCCGGTGAAGGAGCGCGCCGCCGCGATGGCCCTGATCGACCAGGGCGCCGACGTGATCGGCCAGCACGTCGACTCGCCCACGCCGCAGATCGTCGCTCAGGAGCGCGGCGTGTACGGCACCGGCCACCACCGCGACCTGCGCCAGTTCGCACCCAAAGCCACGCTGTGCTCGTCGGTCTGGGTCTGGGACAAGTTCCTCACGCCCGAGCTCAAGAAGATCATCGCCGGCAACTGGAAGCCCTCGCCCTACGGCGCCTTCATCGAGATGAAGGATGGCGGCACCGACATCGCCGGCTTCGGCGCGGGTGTGCCGAAGGACAAGGCCGCGATCATCACGGCCGAACGCGACGCGATCATCAAGGGCAAGCAGGTCTATGCAGGCCCGCTGAAGGACCGCGACGGCAAGGAGCGCGTGGCCGCCGGCGCGACGCTGTCGGATGCCGACCTCTGGAAGATGGACTGGTACGTCAAGGGCGTGGTCACGCAGAAGTAAGGCACGCATGGCGACCGCACTCCGGCTCACCGGGATCGCCAAGTCCTTCGACGGCTTCAAGGCCCTGACCGACGCGGACTTCCACGCGCGCTGGGGCGAGGTGCACGCGCTGCTCGGCGAGAACGGCGCGGGCAAGTCCTCGCTGATGAACATCGCGGCCGGCCTCTACGCGGCGGAGGCCGGCGGGATGTGGGTCGACGACAACCCGGTGCAGCTCAGTGGGCCGCGCGATGCGGCGCGCCACCGCATCGGCATGGTGCACCAGCACTTCAAGCTGGTGAAGCCCTTCAGCGTGGCCGAGAACATCATGCTCGGCCATCCGCTCGCATCGGGCGAAGGCAGCCACCGCCGGCGCCTGGGCCAGTTGGAGGCGCAGATCCGCGCCAAGGCGCAGGAGCTGGGCTTCGACATCGACCCGCGCCAGCGCACCGAGCGCCTCTCGATCGCCGAGCAGCAGCGCGTCGAGATCCTCAAGGTGCTGCTGGCCGGCGCGCGCATCCTGATCCTGGACGAGCCTACGGCCGTGCTGACCGACAAGGAGGCCGAGCGCCTGCTCTCCACCGTGCACGCGCTCGCGCGCAGCGGCGCGGCGGTAGTCCTGGTCACGCACAAGATGGCCGACGTAAAGACCTACGCCGATCGCGTCACGGTGATGCGCGGCGGACGCACCATCAAGACGGTGGACCCGAAGCAGGTCGCGGTGGCCGATCTGGTGCAACTCACGGTAGGCGACGGGGTCGCGGCACCGGTGCGCGGCCGCCGCCCGGCGGGCGACGCACGGCTCAGGGTGCGCGGCCTGCGCACGCCCGGGGCCGGCGGCCATCGCGCGCTGAATGGTGTCGATCTCACGCTTCATGCCGGCGAAATCTACGGGCTGGCCGGCGTCGGCGGCAACGGCCAGAGCGAGTTAGCCGCGGCGCTGATGGGGCTGGACGCCCCGTTCGAAGGCGAGCTGCTGCTGGAAGGATTCGGCGATCTCGCGAACACCTCGAATGCCGAGCGTCGCGCGCTGCAATTCGCGGCGATCCCGGCCGACCGCTACGGCATCGCGCTCGCAGGTGCGCTGTCAGTGGCCGAGAACTTCGGCATCGGCCAGGTGCACGACGGCCGCTACGGCCCGGCCTGGCGGCTCGACGCCAAACGCATGCAGCAGGACGCGCGCAACGCGGTCGCGCAATTCGACGTGCAGGGCGTGCGCAGCCTCGACCAGAAGGCCGCGCTGCTCTCGGGCGGCAATGCGCAAAAGCTGGTGCTGGCGCGCGAGTTCGGCCGCATGCCGCGCATCGTGCTGGCGCACAGCCCGAGCCGCGGCCTCGACGTGCGCGCGAGCGCCGAGGTGCATGCGCGCCTGCTGGCCGCGCGCGATGCGAGGGCTGCGGTGCTGCTGATCAGCGAAGACCTCGACGAGGTACTGGCGCTGGCCGACCGCGTGGGCGTGATGGCGCGCGGGCGCATCGTCGCCGAGTTCGAGCAGCCCGCCGATCGCCTGGCCATCGGGCAGGCCATGGTCGACCATGACTGAACCGGTGATGCAGGCTTCGTCGGCGCTGCTCGCGGCCACCGCCTCCCCTGCGCCGCGCGGCCCCTTGACCAGCCGCCGCTATGCGCTCGAATTGCGCCAGCAGATGGCCTGGCCGAAGCAGGCGCTGATCCTCGCGATTTCGCTGGCGATCGGCTTCGGCATCTCAGCCGCGATCCTGGTGGCGGCCGGCGTGCCGGCGGGCGAGTTGCTCAACGAGTTCGTGTTGCACACGCTGTTCGACCTGCAAAGCCTGCAGGCCGTGCTGTTCCAGGCGGCGCCGATGATCCTCGTCGGCCTGGGTGCGGCGATGGCTTTCCGCGCGCGCTTCTGGAACCTCGGGCTCGAGGGCCAGATGATCTGGGGCGCGATCGGCGCCACGGCCGTCTCGTTCTTCGAAATCGGCTCGCCCGCGCTGCGGCTGCCGCTCATGCTCTGCCTGGCCATCGCACTCGGCCTGCTGTGGGCGCTGGCGCCTGCGCTGCTCAAGCTCAGGCTGGGCGTCAACGAGATCATCTCCTCGCTGATGCTCAACTACATCGCGGGCAACTTCCTGCTGCATCTGGTCTACGGCGCCTGGAAAGACCCCAAGGATTCCTTCCCCTACTCGCCGCAGTTCCGCAGCTTCGAGCGGCTGCCCGAATGGTTCGGCAACACCGCGCCGGCCGCCATCGCACTCGCGCTCGTGGTGACGGTGCTGGCCTGGTGGTTTGTCGGCATCAGCCGCGCCGGCCTGTACCTGCGCTTCGTCGACGCGAATCCGCGCATGGCGCACGCGGTGGGCGTGCCGGTGCGTCGCATGATCCTGTCGGCCGTCCTGCTGTCGGGCGCGCTGTCGGGCATTGCGGGCTTCGTGGTGGTCGCAGGCCAGGAGGGACGGCTGACCCAGGCCTTCTATGCGGGTTATGGCTTCTCCGGCATCCTGATCGCGTTCCTCGCACGCAACAACCCACTGGCCGCCACCGTGGTCGCGCTGCTGGTGGCCGCGCTCTTCGTGGCGGGCCGCAACCTGCAGGTCTTCTACCAGATCCCCTTCTCGATGGTGCAGCTGATCCAGGCGATCGTCGTGATCTGCGTCGCCTCGTCGGACTTCTTCATCCGCCACCGCATTCGCGCGGTGGCGAGCAAGGCCGGCTGATGGACGCCTTCGCCATTGCCACCAACTGGCTCGGCAATGCGCCGGACTTCGCCGTGCCCTACGCGCTGGCCGCACTGGGCTTGATCATCACCGAACGCTCGGGCGTGCTGTCGCTGGGGGCCGAGGGGCTGATGCTCGTCGGCGCGCTGGTCGGCATCGGCGCCCAGCTGTCGCTCGGCCAGCCGGGCATTGCGCTGATGCTGGCCATGCTGGCCGCCGGCCTGGTGTCGGTGCTGTTCGCGGTGATGGTGATCCTGCTGCGCGTGAACCAGGTCATCGCGGGCCTCGCGCTGGTGTTCTTCTGCCAGGGGCTCACCAGCCTGCTGGGCACGCTGCTGGGCTGGACCAACCGTGCGGTGGAGGGCTTCGCTGCACTCCCGCTCGGGCCGCTGGCCTCGCTGCCGCTGGTCGGCCGCCTGTTCGACCAGAACATCGTGGTCTACACGACGCTGGCGATCTTCTTCGCGGTGGTCTGGTACCTCACGCGCACCAGCGCCGGCCTGCGCCTGCGCGCGGTCGGCGAGAACCCGCAGGCCGCCGATGCCGCCGGCATCAGCGTGACGGCCTGGCGCTTCGCCGCCGTGCTCGCGGGAGCCGCGCTGGTCGGCCTGGCCGGCGCCTACATCTCGGTCGTGAGCACCAAGCTCTGGATCGGGGGCATGACCGGCGGGCGCGGCTGGATCGCGGTTGGCCTGGTGATCTTCGCGCGCTGGTCGCCGTGGAAGGCGCTGGCCGGCGCCGTCCTCTTCGGCTGCATTGAAGCCCTCATTCCGCAGCTCGCCGCCGCCGGCGTGCAGCTGCCGCAGTACTTCGTGCTGATGACGCCCTATGTCGTGACGCTGGCCGTGATGGTCTGGGTCGCGCTGGCCCGTCGCAGCAGCGACGGCGAGCCCGGCGCGCTGGGCCAGCCCTACCTCCGAGAGGAAAGAAGGTGATGCGCAGCTTCGTCTACGAACAAGCCCGCGAGATCGACGCAAGCCAGTTCACCGACTACCTCGATCCCCGCAGCACCGCGGTGATCTCGATCGACATGCACCGCGGCCACCTCGACGACTCGCCCGACTGCCCCTGCCCCGCGCCACGCGCGCAGGAACTGGTCGCGCCGCTCGATGCGTTCCACGACGAAGCGCGCGCGCTGGGCGTGCGCATCGTGCACGTGAAGTCGGTGCTGCGTGCGGATGGCTCGGACGACCTCGGCGGCATTCCCGCCGCCTGGCGCCGCACCTTCCCGCTGCACGTCGGCGAGATTCCGAATGCCGATGCGCACGCGATCGAAGGCTCGCCCTGGACCGAGTGGGTGACGCGCGTCGAACCTGGCGACCTGCGTGTCGAGAACAAGCGACGCCTGTCGGCCTTCTACCCGACCGACCTCGACTTCCTGCTGCGCAACCAGCGCATCACCACCGTGGTGCTCGATGGCGGCTTCGCCGATTGCTGCGTGCTCAACACCGCCTTCGATGCCAACAACCACAACTACCGCGTAATCGTGCTGCGCGACCTGGTGCGCGGCACCGACGTTCAGCTCGAGGCCTCGGCGATGATCATGGTGTCGCTGCACCTCGGGCTCGTAATGGAGTCGCAGGACCTGCTGGCGCAGTGGCGGCACGCGGCAGGGGGCATGCGTCCCGCGAACCGTCGATGAGCGCGGTCATGGCCGCCGCGTCCGCCCGGCGAGCGCACGCGCACGCGACTGGTTCCCATGCGCTCGCGGTCAGAGGCTCGTGGCGAATCGGGTCGAACAGCACGTCCAGGCTCGCACCGTAGCGCCGGGCTACAGGGTCAGGCCGTTCTGAGAACGGCAGCCGCGTCCTCCTTGATATTGCGGACGCGCCTAGGTCCGGCCGAAGCCGCCCGAACGCTTCAGAACCTCAGAACGACGGCGTGTCGGCGTCGGCCTCCACTGCCGCGCGGGTGAACACCTCCGCGGCCTGGGGCACTGAGGGATCGCGCTCGAACGCTTGACCGGGCACGAGCGCGGCGCCGGCAGGGCCGCCCAGCGACAGCGAGATCTGGGTTGCCCCCGGCGACACACCGCCGGAGGCGGTCGCATGGGTGCCCGCGATGGCGCCGATGATGGCGATCGCGGCGACGAACAGGACAACCCCGCTAACCAGTTGGCGGTATGGCTTCGGTGAGGGTGCTGCGAACATGGACGGCTCAATGTAGAGACAGGGCTTCTTCACTCTAGGTCGCCACACTGGCGCTGCCATCCCTAAGTCGGCCACCAACTTTTGAACATTGGCGTCCGTGTTCTCGTTGGTGCCCTAGCAGCTGGAACATCAACAGACCCGCCGCCTTTGACGCTCACGGCATCGGCCTTCTGCTCAGTCACTGGGAGAGTCCACAAGATTGGCAATCGCCGCGTCAGCACCAGGCTCGACCGTGATGGCCGTTGAAGGTCGCAGACGGCCATGAGCGGAAGTCGGCGAACGTCAGCTGTACGGTCGGCTGGCGCGAGTGAACCGTGGGATGCCGTACTTAAGCTCCTCGCGGCCGCGAGGCTAGAGCCGAGCAGGACCTCTCGGGATGGCGTCGCTAAGCATCGTGTTCGGCGCGCCACACGCCTCGTGCACAACGAGAACTTGTTCCTCAAGTCCTCCGCCGTTCGGCCGAAACCTACACCCTGTAAAGGACAATTTCGTTATTGTCAGTAAACGTGAAGTCGGTGCTCATCTGTACCGGGTCTTGACAAGTAGTCCGCAGTTCTTGAGCCACGCGCTGAGGCTGCAGCCACCAGCAGTACGACAGGGCGTTTGATGAAGTTCAGAGACTTGCGAGACCCGACAGCCACACCAACCCATCTCTTTCACGCCAACCTCGATCCCGAAGGGTCGCCCCGACCACCGACCCGAAGCGTTCTGCGAGCCGCTGCACGCGTGCTGCTGGCGCTCGGCTGCGCATTCGCGCCAGCGCTCGCGCTCGCAGTCGACGCCCAGATCTCGGGCTTCACGGACAACCCGGATCCTGCGGTCCGCGGTGGCCCGATCACGTTCACGATCGTCGCCGAAAACACCGACGCCGACATCGCGAACAACGTGGTCGTCACCTATGCGCTGCCCGCGAACACGCAGTTCGTCTCGGTCTCGGACGTGGCAGTCCCCGGTGCGTGTGTGCACGACGGTGCATCGCCCGGCACAGTCACCTGTACCTACCCGACGCTGCGAGGCACGCTCGCGGCCCCGGCCGGCCCGACCCGCACGATCAACGTCGTGCTGCGCACGATCGGCTCGAGCGTCGCGACGCTCAACAGCACGGTCAACATCACGACCACCGACCCGGACATCAATCCGGCGAACAATTCGCTGACCCAGAACACGACGGTCAACAACGGCGCCGATCTGAGCGCCTCGCTGAGCGGCTCGCCGAATCCGGCGACCGGCGGCGATCTGGTGAGCTGGACCGTGAGCGGCAGCAACCTCGGGCCGAATACGTCGGGTGCGATGACCTTCACGAGCACGCTGCCTGGCGTGCTCACCTACGTGCCGGCCGGCTCAGGCGGCAACGGCTGGTCGTGCGGCGCAGCGGGGCAGGTCGTCACCTGCACGAGCGCGGCTGCCGCGGTCGGCGCATATCCGAGCTTTCCGATCGTCACCCGGATCACCGGCGTGGCCGGCGGCACCGTGACGCTGAGCGGGAACATCTCGTCCAGCGTCGGCGACCCGGACTCGTCGAACAACAGTCCAGTCGCCAGCGTCACCGTCAATCCCGGTACCGACCTCGCGGTCACGCAGGATCCGCCGTCGCCAAATCCGGCGACCTCGGGCAATGCGGTGACATTCACGCTGCATCCGAGCAACCTTGGGCCTTATCCGGCAACGGCAGGTGCACAGGTCAGCTTCCCGCTGCCGGCCGGCTTTGCGTTCTCGAGCGCGACGCCGTCCGCAGGCTGGGTCTGCCCGAACCCGAGTCCAGGCACGACGGTGACCTGCACGTTCGCGGGCAGCCTCGCCTCCGGCGCTTCGGGCGTGCTGACGATCGTCGCGACGACGCCGAGCGTCGCAACCCCGACCGTCTTCAACAGCATCACCGCAACGATCGCGCCGAACGTCGGCGGCCCCACCGATCCGAACGCATCGAACAACAGCGCGACCCGCAGCGTCACCGTCTCGCCCGACGGCCTCGACTTGTCGGTCACGAAGTCGAAGACACCGAACTTCGTCGCGCTCGGCGCCAACATGACGAGCACGATCGTCGTCAACAACGCTGGCCCGCGAACTGCAGCAAGCGGCAGCATCACGGTGGTCGACGCGCTCGATCCGACCAAGGAGCAGTACGTCGGTGCCAGCGGCACCAACTGGACCTGCGTGTCGGCTGCGCCGAACGTCAATTGCACCTACAACGCCGCACTCGGCGTCGGCAACAGCAGCACGCTGACGATCACGACGCAGGCACTGGCTGCGGGCACCGCGACCAACAACGCGACCACGAGCTATTCGGGCACGCCAGGCGACTTCAATTCGGCAAACGATCAGATCGGCGCATCGGTTTCCGTGACCGCGGCGAACAACTCGCCGGATCTGCAGGTCGCGCTGTCGGCCGCCACCGCCGGCGGCACGCAGACCACCGTCGAGGCCGACGAGACGCAGATCGTCTACACGCTGGCAGTGACCAACAAGGTGATCGCGAGCCCCGCGGATGCGAACAACGTCGTCGTGACGCTGAGCATCCCCGGCCGCACGACCGCCACCAACGTGACGCTGAACGCCACCGTCCTGACCAACACCAGCGGCACGTCGAACGCCACCTTCTCGTGCACCGGCACCGGAACCGGCAGCACCGCCAACGTCGTCTGCACGCAGACCGGCGGTACGCAACTCAGCCCGGGCGATGTGGTCACGTTCACCGTCGCCGCGAACCGGGCGATGGCCGACGGCACGTTCAATGCGAACGCAAGCGCGGTGTCGAGCGCGCAGGGCGACCCGCTGCCGAGCGACAACTCGACCTCGTTGCCGATCACGATCGATCCGATCGCCGATGTCGAAGTTGTCTCCAAGTTGCTGGCGGCGAACCCGGTGCTTGCCGGCACGAACGCGATCTACACGATCACGCTGCGCAACAACGGCCCATCCTCTGCGGCGAACCTGTCGCTGAGCGACGTGTTCACCGTTCCCGGTGGCGACACCGGCTTCACCTTCGTCTCGGCGACGGCGTCGAACGGGGGCTCCTGCTCCGGCCTGACCGCCGGCACGAGCTATTCGTCGGGTGCGCCGACCATCACCTGCAACTGGGGCGCGGTCGTCACGAACGGCGACACGCGGACCGTGACCGTCACGGTGCGGCCGAACTGGCAGTCGGGCAGTGCTGCGCGCACGCTGGCCAACACCGCGACCGTCGGCACGACGACCGCGGAAGACAGCGTCGGCGGCCAGGGCAGTGCATCGAACAGCAAGTCGCAGACGCTGAACATCAGCCCGGCGCAGGTCGACATGCTGATCAACGACAGCGACTTGGTCGACCCGCTGGGATTCGACCCGTCGGTCCCGGCGAACAACGACATCACCTACGCAGTCGTCGCATCGAATAACGGCCCGTCGCTCGCATCCGGCGTCGGCTTCACGTTCACGATGAGCCCGCCGGTCGGCAAGACGATCACGTTCCGCGGCGACGGCGCGGCAGCCGGTGTCGCGGCGGCGAACCCGAGCGGCACGATCGCCGGCAGCCTGTGCGACCAGGTCGGCAGCTCGGTGACCGGTCCGGCGACATTGACGGTGACCTGCCTGTACACCGCCCCTGGCCTGCTCGCGAACGCAGCGTCGGTCACGCGCCACCTCGTCTTCCGCGTCGGTACGGCGCCGAACACCGGCGGCGACACCTACACGACCAGCGCGACCGCGATCCTCAACGAGACGGACTCCAACACCTCCAACAACACCGAGGGCGAGACAACCACGGTGCGCGTGCGCGCCGACCTGTCGATCGTCAAGACGCCGTCGTCGAACCCGGTGCAACTGCGCGAGCCCTTCACCTGGAGCGTCGTGGTCAGCAACGCCGGTCCCGGCGACAGCCAGACCACCGGCCTGACCGACACGCTGCCCGCTGGCATGGTGTTCGGCGCCGGTACGCCGACCTGGGCGATCAGCGGCGGCGGCGCGACCGGCACCTGCAGCGTTGCGGGCCAGACAATGACCTGCGCCTTCGGCGTGCTCTCGGCCGGCAGGAACGTGACCGTCACGGTGCCTGCACGTGTGACCACCTATCCGAGCGGCGGCCTCACGCAGAACTGCGCGAGCGCAAGCACCAGCGAGGTCGACCCGAACAGCGCCAACAGCGTTTCGATCTGCGCACCACTGACCGTGCAGCGCTCGTCGATCGCCGGCACCGTGTTCCAGGACCGCGACCGCGCCGGCGCGAACGCCGGCACGCCGCAGGCCCCGGCCGTCGAGCCGCGCATTGCGGGTGTTGCCGTGCAACTTTCGGGCACCGATGCCTATGGCAATCCGGTGTCGCAGAGCACGACGACCGACGCGAGCGGCAACTACAGCTTCACGAACCTGTCGCCGGCCGATGCCAGTGGCTACACCGTCACCGAAACGCAGCCGACAAGCTTCGTCAATGGCCCCACCGCTCCGCCGGCGCCGGCCGCGGGCGGCGCCTACGCAGGCGGAGGCAGCGCGGGCAATTCGAGCTACGGCGCGATCGCGCTCGCAGCGAACACGAGTGGCACCGGCTACGACTTTCCGGAAGTGCGCCAGCCCAGTCTGTCCGGCTTCGTCTACGTCGACATCAACCTGAACAACGTTCGCAACCCCGGCGTCGACAGCGCGATCGCCGGCGCCACCGTGCGGCTGCTGAACGCGAACACGCTCGCGCTCGTCGCCACGACGACGACCGACGGCACCGGCGCCTACACCTTCGCGAACCTCGATCCGCTGATCGCATACACGCTCGAGGAGCCGCTGCCGTCATCCCCCGCCGGTCTCGCGAACGGGCCGGTGAACCCAGGCCTCGTCAATGGCGCGGCATGCGCGAGCGGCTGCACGGCGCAGCCGAACGCGCCGAGCGCCGGCACCGACCGCATTACTGCGATCGATCTGGGCGCCGGCACCGACGGCACGCAGTTCAACTTCGGCGAGCAGCAGGTCTCGACGATCAGCGGCTTCGTGTTCGCCGACGTCAACAACAACGGCGTGCAGAACCTGCCGGGCGACATCGGCCTGGCCGGCGTGACGATCGTGCTGACCGGCACGGACGCGACCAACGCGACGATCAATCGCACGACCACGACGGCGGCCGACGGCAGCTACAGCTTCGCGAACCTGCTGCCCGGCACCTACACGGTCACCGAGCCGACGCAACCTGCAGGCTCGAGCAACGGCTTGACCATCCCTGGCACCGGCGGCGGCAGCGCGACCGGCGTCGCGACGCTCCCGAGCGCAATCAGCGGCATCGTGCTGACGGCCGCCGCGAACGCGAGCGCGAACAACTTCGCCGAAATTCCGAGCTCGAGCGCGATCGCCGGCCGCGTCTGGCTGGATGCAAACAATAACGGCAGCATCGATGCGAGCGAAGGCGGCATCGCCGGCGTGACGATCGAGCTGACCGGCACCGACACGAACGGCCCCGTCTCGCGCACGACCACGACCGATTCGACCGGTGTGTTCTCGTTCGGCACGCTCGCGCCCGGCGTGTACACGCTGCGCGAACCGACCCAGCCGACCGGCACGCTGAACGGCCGCACGATCGCCGGCACCATCGGCGGCTCCACCAGCGGCACCGCCACCAATGTGGCTACGCTGCCGAGTGCGATCAGCACGATCACGCTCGGCGTCGGCCAGAACTCGGTGGCGAATCTGTTCGGCGAGGTCCCGACCGGCAGCATCGCCGGCCGCGTCTACGGCGACAACAACAACAACGGCAGCATCGATGCTGGTGAGACCGGCCTGGCCGGCGTAACGATCACGCTGAGCGGCACCGACGACCTCGGCGCGCCGGTCAACCTGACGACGACGACCGCAGCCGACAGCGGCTACACGTTCGCGTCGCTGCGTCCGGGCACCTATGCGGTCACCGAACCGCAGCAACCCGGCGGCACGACCAACGGCATCACGAGCGCTGGCAGTGCCGGCGGCAACCCGACGACGCCGTCGGTCACGCCGTCGGCGATCACCGCGATCGTTCTTGCGCCGGGAGTGAATTCGACGCAGAACAATTTCGGCGAGATCGGCAACTCGCCCGATCTGCTGGTGAGCAAGGACCATGCGCTGCCACGCTTCACGGTGCACAACGCCGCGTCGTATCGCATCCGTGTGCGCAACGCGGGCGAGTTGGCGACGACGGGCGACTACACCGTCACGGACCGGCTGCCTGTTGGCCTGACGCTGGCGGCAACGCCCAGCGGTGCCGGCTGGAGCTGCGTCGGTGCGGCCGGTGCGAGCGTGTTCAGCTGCAGCGCGAACACGGTGATCGCGTCCGGTGCGGCGAACCCAACCGCGATCGACGTGTCGGTCACGGTCGGTCCGCAGGCGGCGACGAATTCGCCGGTTCACAACGTCGTGCTGGTCGAAGGCGGCGGCGAGCTCGATGCGCGCCGGCCGACGACCGCCGAGCGCGATGCCGCGATCAACAACCCGGCCTCGCTGCCGGTGTGCAGCCCGGCGATCTCTCACAACGTGTGCCGCGATCCCACCGTCGTGCAACTTTCGGCATCGCTGGCCGGCACCGTCTGGTACGACGGCGGCAGCGTGCCGTCGCTGCTCGATGGCGGCGACACCCGCTTGGCCGACTGGCAGGTCGAGGTGGTGAACACCACCGACAACACGATCGTCGCCCGCGCGGTGACCGGCACGGACGGCAGCTATCGCGTGCCCGACCTGCTGCCCGGCGTTGCACTCGCGGTGCGCTTCCGTGAGCCGCAGTCGGGTGTGGTGTTCGGCTATCCGGTCAACGGCGACCTGTCGCCTGGCTCATCGGGTGCGAGCTGCAATCCGTCTCAAGCGCTTGCCAACGGCACGAGCAGCTCGTGCGTCGACAAGGGCACGAATCCGCAGCTCGGCGTCGTGCTGGCGGCGGGCCAGGATCTGACGCAGCAAAGCCTTCCGGTCGATCCCAGCGGCGTCGTCTATGACGCCGGCGTGCGGACGCCGGTTGCGGGTGCCGTGGTCACGCTGGCGCCCACCGGCGTGTGCGCCGGTTGGAATCCGGCGAGCTCCGTCGTCGGCGCGAGCCTCGGCGGCTACAGCGTCAACGGCAGCGCGATCTCGATGACGGTCGGCGCGAGCGGCTTCTACCAGTTCCTGTTCGCGGCCTCTGCACCGGCCTCGTGCCAGTTCGGCCTGAGCGTGACGCCACCGGCCGGCTACACCTTCGTCTCGAAACTGATTCCGCCGCAAGCCGGATCGCTGACGCCCCCGGGCGCGACCGGCAGTACCTACGCCGTGCAGCCGCAACCGACGGCGCCGACCGGCGCGGTCGGCACGGCGACCACGTACCACCTCGGCTTGATCAGCGGCTCGGCTGGCGCGAACATCGTCCACAACCACATCCCGCTCGACCCGGCGCTGCCGAACGGCATCTCGCTGAGCAAGACCGGCGACAAGTCGGTCGCCGAAGTCGGCGACAGCGTGCGCTACAGCATCGCGGTGCAGCTCACCTCGGGTGAACTGCCGCGCCAGCTGACGGTGCTCGACCGCCTGCCGGCCGGCTTCACCTTCATCAAGGGAACCGCCTCGGTGAACGGCGTGGCCATCGCCGATCCGATCGGGGGGCCCGGGCCGCGGCTCGCGTTCAACCTCGGCCCGATGCCGGCGGACGGCAAGTTCCTGCTGCAGTACCGGCTGCGTGTCGGCGTGGGCAGCCAGCAGGGTGACGGCATCAACCGCGCGATCGGCTATGCCTGCGGCGTGCCGTCGGGTTGCCTGACCGCCGCGTTCACGCCGCTCGCTTCGAGCCTCGCGACCAACGAGGCGCAGCACCAGGTGCGTGTCACCGGCGGTGTGTTCGCACCGGAAGCCTGTGTGGCCGGCAAGATCTTCGTCGACTGCAACGGCAACCAGATCCAGGACCGCGAGGAGCTCGGCATCCCCGGCGTGCGGCTGCTGCTGCAGGACGGCACGACGCTTGTCTCCGACTCCGAAGGCAAGTACAGCTACTGCGGCCTGCCGCCGCGCAGCGCGGTGCTGAAGGTCGACTCTTCGACGCTGCCACGCGGCTCACGTCTGGTCACGTCGAGCAACCGCAACCTCGGCGATGCGAACAGCCTGTGGCTCGACCTGAAGAACGGTGAGTTGCACCGCGCCGACTTCATCGAAGGCAGCTGCTCGAACCCGGTGCTCGAACAGACGAAGGCGCGCCGCGCGCAAGGCGAAGTGCGCGCGCCCGAAGCGGAGAAGAAGGGCCCTGCGCTGCGCTTCGACAGCAAGGCGCATGGCCTGTCCAGCACGAGCTCGCCGCAGCAAGGCACGGACGGCGCGAACCAGACCGTGCCGAAGGCGCGCGCCGCGGCGCCAGCGTCATCGTCATCCGGACCACCACCTCCACCACCACCACCTGGATCGCCGTCGACATCGACCACCGCCACCGAAACCAAGGGAGGTTCCGATGCGGCGCGCTGATCGTCACCCAAAACGTCAACCCAAGCATCACCTGATGCGCCGCCAACTGATGCTTGCGCTTGGCGCAGCGTTCCCGCTGTGCGTTGCCGCGCAATCGGCGCCGCCGGCAGGCTCGCCCACCGATGTGCGCTACACCGAGCCGACCGCCAGCGTACCGGCGCTGTATCCGCGCTCGAACGAGAACGATGCGCTACCGAAGGTCTTCCTGGTCGGTAACTACGCGGCCAACGCGGCCGTCGGACGCCTCGTGGTCGAAGCGGACCGCAACGCGGTGCCGGCCGACGGCCAGAGTCCGGTCAAGCTGAAAGTGCGTGTCTACGGACGCGACGGCGCGCTGTTGAAGGCCACTGCATTCCTGACGATCGAACATTCGGGCGGACGCGTGCTGCTGCCGAACGCACGCACCGACGAGCTCGGCCCGCGGCGCCAGGACGCCGATCGCGCCGTGCCGGGCGTTCAGCTGAAGGTCGAAGGCGGCGAAGCCGAGTTCACGCTGCTCGCGCCGTTCGAGGCGCAGGACGTGCGGCTGCGTGTGACCGCCGGCACCGAGCAGGCCTCGGGCGTGATCAGCTTCGTGCCCGAGATGCGTGACATGGTCGCTGCCGGCCTGATCGAAGGCGTGATCAACTTCAATCGCCATGGCGGCAGCGTGATCCAGCCGGCGCGCAGCAACGACGGTTTCGATCAGGAGATCCAGGCCTGGTCGCGCCAGTTCAACGGCGGCAAGGCCAATGCCAGCGCGCGCACCGCGTTCTATCTGAAGGGCACGGTGAGTGGCGAGTACCTGCTGACCGCCGCCTACGATTCCGACAAGGACACGCGCGCTCGTCTGCTGCGCGACGTGCGGCCGGACGAGATGTACCCGGTCTACGGCGATGCGTCGCTGCGCAGCTTCGACGCACGCTCGGCCGATCGGCTCTACGTGCGCGTCGACAAGGACAAGAGCTACGTGCTCTACGGCGACTTCGTGACCGGCGACGGCTTCACGCAGCCGATCGGGCAGGGCGCGGTCGCATCGCTGAAGCAGCGCAGCCTCGGTGCCTACAACCGCACCGCGACCGGCGTGCGAGTGCATCACGAGAAGGACGGCTTCACCGGCAGCGCGTTCGTGTTCAACGACTCGCTGCGCCAGGTCGTCGAAGAGTTCGCAAGCCAGGGTTCGGGGCCGTACGGGCTGCGCAACAACGCGGTACTCGAAGGCAGCGAGAAGATCGAGGTGATCGTGCGAGATCGCTCGCAGCCGTCGCGCATCGTCAGCGTGCGCGCGTTGCAGCGCCTGGTGGACTACACCTTCGAGCCGTTCTCGGGCCGCATCCTGTTGACGAGCTTCCTGTCGGCATTCGACGAGAACCTGAACCCGGTGTCACTGCGCGTCACCTACGAAGTCGACCAGGGCGGCGAACGCTTCTGGGTTGGTGGTGCCGATGCGCAGTACCGCGTCAACGGCATGCTGGAGATCGGCGGTTCGGTGGTCACGGACCGCAACGAGCTAGCCCCGTACGAGCTCGAAAGCGCAAACGCGACGCTGCGGTTCGGTCCGAAGACCGCGCTGGTCGCCGAAGTCGCGCGCAGCTCGAGCACGGTCAACACCAATCCGACGAACCAGACCGTCACGCCGGCGCTCGCAAACAAGGTCGGCGAGATCGAGGGCAAGGCCTGGCGTGTCGAGTTCGCACACGAAGACGACACCGACGAGGTGCGCGCGTTTGTCGGGCGCGCATCGGCCGACTTCAACAATGCGGCGGCACCCCTCAACGGGGGCCGCGCGGAAGCAAACGTCAAGGCCAAGCACAAGCTGACCCAAACGCTCAGTGCCTACGCCGAGTACCTTTCGAGCGAAGACCTGACCGACGGCGGCGGCAAGAAGACGGTGGCCGGCGTCGGCCTGCGCTGGGCCGCGACCGAACGGCTGACGCTCGACGCTGGCCTGCGCTCCGAACGCGAGACGATCGGCACGCAGGGCAACGGCCTGCTGACGGCGCCGTTCGGCTCGACCGCGGGCCTCGGCGGCAGCATCGGCAGCGGCTCGGGCGGTGGCGCGCTCGGCTTCGGCAATCAATCGATCGACCCGGCCACCGGCTTGCCGATCATCACGCAGGGCGGCCTTGCGAACTCGGTCACAGATCTGCCTGCCGGCACGAAGCTCGCGAGCGACGGCGTTCGCCTCGGCGCCGGCTACCGGGTGACCGACCGCTTCACGCTCGGCGGCGAGGTCGAGCAAGACATCTCCGGCGACGCACGGCGGCGCCAATCGGTGGGCGGCGACTACCAGCTCGGCGAACGCACGAAGGCCTACGGCCGCTACGAACACCAGAGCGGCTGGGTCGACAGCGCCGGCGTCACATCGACCGGGCGCAATGCGAACGCGTTCGTGTTCGGCGTGAACACGAGCGCGACGCAGGACACGCAGGCCTTCAGCGAGTACCGGCTGCGCGACGCGATCAGCGGGCGCGATCTCGAGATCGCATCCGGCGTGCGCACCGGCTGGAATCTCGCCGAAGGGCTGCGCCTGAGCACGGGATACGAGCGCGTCGAGGTCCTGTCGGGGCAGACCGCCACCGCGGACGCCGTCAGCGTCGGTGTCGACTACACGGCGAACCCGCTGTGGAAGGGCAGCACCAAGGTCGAGTTCCGGCGCTCCGGTGACGTCGACGGCACGGCCGACAACGAAGCCTTCAACACGACCTTGTGGCAGGCCCTGGTCGCGCGCAAGCTCGATCGCGACTGGACGCTGCTCGGGCGAAACTACCTGCTGCTGACCCGCTATGCGAGCCGTGGCGATGTCGTTCAGGACCGCGCGCAGATCGGCGTCGCCTATCGCGATACCGACACCAACCGCGTTAACGCGTTGGCGAAGATCGAGCACAAGCTCGAGCGCGACGCGAGCGACGCGGCGGCCGGCGAGCTGCGGTCGCAGGCCTGGATCGCGTCGATGGTCGGCGACTTCCATCCGTCGCGCCCGTGGTGGATGACCGGTCGCCTGGCCGCGAAGTGGCAGCGCGACCGCTTCGAGGGCGGTGTGAACGACAGCTTCCGTGCGGTGCTGCTGTCCGGCCGCGTCGTCTACGACGTGACAGAGAACTGGGATGTCGGACTGCTCGCGGCCACGCAGTTTGGCCAGCTCGGTGCGCGCCAGAGCGCGTTTGGCGCCGAGGTCGGCTACCTGCTGAAGCAGAACCTGTGGCTGTCGGTCGGCGTGAATGCCACCGGCTTCAAGGGCGACTCCGACCTCACCGGATACGAATATACGCAGCGCGGCGCCTACATCCGCCTGCGCTTCAAGTTCGACGAGACCTTGTGGCGCGGCAAGGACCCGAACGTGAACCGCGCTCTGGACCGCTGACCACAAGCGGCCCCATGCCGACCAACCTATCGCGACATGACACCATGAACCTCGACCATTCCCTCATCGCGCTCGCCTTGCTGATCGCGGCTTCAAGCGGTGCGCCGGCTCTTGCGCAGCCGACGAACGCCGCGCAGCTCGTGCCGGCCGCGAAGCGCATCGGCGACGAAGCGATCCAGTCCGATCACCAGACCTTTGACGCGATGCAGGCACGCATCAAGGCGCTGAACGATGGTGGACGGCGTGTTGCCGACTACCACCTCGCGAAGGCGCAGTGCTGGCTCGATGTGAGTTTTCACGAGTACACCCGCAACGATCGCAGCGAATTCCCGCAGGCAGCGCTCGCCGAGGCCGGGTCGTTGGTCGGTGCGATGGAACGCAAGCAGTCGCCACTGTCGTTCGAAACACCGCTGGTCAATGGGGCCGCGAAGCTGCGCCCCGACTTGTGGGCTGTCACGAGCGCGCTGAAGGGCGACACCGGCTTCTTTTGCGCGCAGCAGAAGATCGCCTGCGCCGAAGTCGAGCTGGTGCATGCGGGCAACGAATTCAACCAGCAGCAGTGGCGGCACGCGAAGCCGTATGTGCAGATCGCAGAAGACCTGATCGCCGACGCGCAAGACCTGGCCGCAAGCTGCAGGCCGGTGGCTACTCCCGTCGCCGTGGCGGTGCCGATGAACGCGCCCGCGCCGGTTGCGCCCGCGCGGGTCGAGTGGCTCGCGCATGTCGTCTTCGCATTCGATCGCTCGGGCGAGGCCGACATCCACAGCGCGAGCCTCGGGCCGTTGCGCGAACTGGCCGATGCGATCGCGAAAGGGCGCATCGCGGTCGGATCCGTGCGCCTGAGCGGTCACGCCGATCGCCTGAACGGTACCGGCTACGGTGACTACAACCAGCGTCTGTCCGAGCGGCGCGTGCAAACGGTGCGCGAGATGCTCGTGCGAATGGGCGTCGACCCCGCGAAGGTGCGGACGCAGGCACGCGGCGATGAGTTGCCCGTGCAGGATTGCGCAGCATCCTCCAAGACCAAGAAGGCCCTCGAGGACTGTCTGCTTCCGAATCGACGCGTCGAGGTGCTTGCGGAGAGTATCCCGACGAATTGACTTCCCCCCAACTGTGCGAAAGATGAAGGTGGTCGATCGACCAGGTATCCGGTTTGATGTAACGGCGACTTCTGCCCGCACGTGCGTCCCGTCGCTGCGAGATTCAATCTTCGGAAGATTGGGACGTTCAAGGCTTCGGAGTTCGTCGATGAGCCATTGCGCGGTATTGCTGCAGAGCGAATGCCAGTGACCGCTTTCTTGGTCGCCTGTTGTGACTCCTGACTGTCTGTTCAGGGTCGACAGGGTGAATTGGGCCGGTCGATAACGGACGTTCGAGAACCGCATGACACGGAAGTCAGCTGTGCGGCGAGAAGCGAACCTTCAGGCCAACCGGCGAAGGTCGGCAGTCAGTCTCACCCGGAAGTCCCGCCAACGCGCTACTCAACGGGCATCAAGTCAGCCTCCATCGGTACATCGCGAGCATTCTCAACGTACCGGACGAGTGCGGCCCTCCAATCGTGCTGGATCAGCAGTCGAGCCACGCTCAGATCCATCTCTCCGTTGCAGACCCTGACCTGAAGCCGCCGCTCGAGCACGTCCTTAACGCCCGCTCCCCATTCCCCGTGCCATCGCTGCAGCCACAGGTTGTCCGGTGACCGGGGATGCCCGCCGAGTGCCAGCGGAATAAAGTGGTCGAGTTCGTACTTCGGTGCTTCCGACGCTGGCAGACCCGCCTCGCGGAGCATCTTCAGCTTGAGCGGTTGGGTGTAGCCGGTGGGAGGCCTGACCGTCGCCGTCCAGCCCGCCCTGCAGATCGTGTGCCGGATGGTGGCTTGCGTCACATCCTCGTTGACGGCACCCGGCGGCTCGACGAGCGGCGAGCGCGGAAGCGGCGGTTCACGACTAGCCGGCGGAACAGTCGAGCAGCTGCTGAACGTCAGCAGCGCTGCGACACCAAGCCATCGGCGAGCAGACTGTCGGTAGGAGGGATTCGGCACCGAGGCCAAGCCTAACAATGCGTCCATGCGCCGTGTCCTGCGGGAACTACTATGCTGGGAAGACCCAAATCACCGGAGCCGAACATGCTGCTTCGCTCTGACCTCGCGGGCATTGGACGCAGCGGCGCCCTCGCCCGCCGCCGCGGCGAGGACTACTTCTCGAACCCGCACCTGTTCGAGCGCCGCCCACTCGAGGAGTGGCACGCGATCGCTTCAGCCTGGTCTGCAGGCTGGATCGAAGAGGATGACGGCCGCGACGAACGCATTGCCCGCCTGCTGAACATGCGTTTTCGATAGGCATTGGCTCTACCGGCTCGGTTCCGGCCCTCGGTGCGGTGCGACGTCCGGCACCGGACCGTTTCGCGCACTTTGGAGGCGATCACCCAGTTGCCGATCCCGCGGATCGTCGGAGCCGGCGAGCGCCCCCTGCACTGCCTGCCACGCTGACTCAACAGCGAACGACCTCAGAGGCACTGACCCTGCCTGTTGAGACGTGCGCGGCGTCCTCCCCGCCTGCTGCGCCTTGACCCGCCACAGCGCCTCGCCGGGGCGGCCCTGTCCCCTCACCACCCGCGAGCTCGCCTCCGCCTCGACGCCCCAGCCCCTCAGCTTCTCCGCGAACGTCTGGCGCCAGCGGGCCAGGTCGGCCTTGCGGGGATTGAGCCGCTTCCCGTGCCTCGACTCCGCCCGGACACTCAGGTGCACGTGGGGGTTCGCCTGGTGGTCGTGCAAGACCATCACGTACTTGTGATCCGCCAGTTCGGCGTGAGCGAACTCGCGGGCCGCATTCAACACGTAGAGCGGATCGACCGTTCGAGGCATCGACAGCATGATGTTGAATGCCTCCCGCCGAAAGCCGACCTCCTCGATCGGCGTCCCGCCCAACCGCCAGTCGTCGACCAGCCCGCGCAGGTCGCCCTTCCCGTTCATGATCTCGCCACGATCGTCCTCGATGTCCAAGCGCCCGCTCTTGCTGATGTACTTGAAGTGCGCCGCGATGGCCTTCATCCCCCGACCGCCGCCCGTGACCTTGACCATGACTTGAGGTACGCGGCGCACCACGGTCGCCTCGATGCGCGCACGGATCGCGTTCGCTCGCTGGCGCAACAGGGCCGCCGGCAACTTCGACAGCGGCGTGCCCTTCACGATCCGATTGCCGGGATAGAAGAGGCGGTCGCCCCATTGGACCAGGACGCCATCGATCGCAGCGGGATCGGACATCACGTCTCCTTTCGGCGGGGCCGCCGCTGCGGCTTGCGGGCTTCTGGCGCCCCTCGGGACGGCCGCAGTTGCGTCAGCAGGTCCCCGGCCAGGTCCAGGTGCCTCTCGACATCGCCTGCCAAGGTGTCGAGCATGGTTCGATAGGCTTGCGCCGCTCGCATCTCGCTGCGACCGAGCAGATTCGCGAGGTTCCGGACATTGCGACTGAGCGTCGATAGTTCGGCGTTCGACGCGATTACAGCGGCGAGGTGCTCGGCGCGGCCGCCAGATGACGGTACGCCGACCCCGTTGATCAGGCCGGACAGGAACGCACCGCGCGACAGGCCAGCGTCCTTCGCACCTCGATCAAGTCGCACTGCCTCGTCCGCCGTCAGCCGGATCGACAACTTGACTGTGCCCCCGCCAGATGTGCCTGCGACCGATGACTCTCCGATCGCGATGTCACCGTTCGGCGGCAGCGCCTTCGCCACCGCGTCTCGCACCACGACCGAAACGCTCACTCGCTGCTCGCGGGCTAGAGCAACCAGCGCGGCTTTCAAGCCGCGCATATCGACCGTGACGAACTCGTGAGGAGCAGCGTTCATGAGGCAACGAATGAAGCCGCAGAGCGGCTTGTGAAATCGGCGGCGCGCAGCCTATCTCTGCACTCACCTTGAATTCATCTTCGTCGATGAAGCGCATCTTCGACGCGCTGAAATCGACGCGAATTTCATCGCGTCACGGCCATCGCACTGCTCGCGATTCGCCGCAGTGCCGACCCACCGCGTCGCAAAGCCGCCTGCGAGGCGACACAGACCCGACCCGGGTGACGCGAATGTGCATCGTGTCCGTTGTAGCCAGCGCGTCACCCGGCGCGCACGCGACCGGCAGGCGACGCAGCCTGTCGCGCAGCCATCTCGAACCCGACGCTGAGCCGCTTAAAAAGCGCCGCAATTCAGCGCGGTGGGTCGCACCACATCGGTATAAGTTTGCTGTGTTGTCACGACCAACTCGCAAGCCCGCCGTGGAACTGAACCCCAAGCGCCCTCCCGGACGCGCCGATCGCAAGGCGGCCGCGTATGCCATGGAGATCGTGCGGCTGCGCAGCGCGGGCTACACGTTCGAGGCGATCCGCGAGGCGATGGCCGACGTCGGCATCGAACTGAGCACGAGCGCTCTGCGGCGCGAGGTACGCCGACTCCGCGCCCGGTCGAACGCTGGCGGCTCCGTGTCGCCATTAGCACGTGGACCGGCCGCGGCGAACAGGGCAACCGTCCCGCCGCCAGGCCCGTCGCCGCCAACGCCCTCCCGTGCGGCACCTCCTGTATCCCACGGTCACGACATCGCCGAAGCCTTCTTCACCGCCAATCCCAGCAATCAGCTGGTCAACCACAAGGAGTTCCCATGAAACTCGCGGTCATCAACTTCTCCGGCAACGTCGGCAAGAGCACGATCGCCCGCCACCTTCTCGCCCCACGCATTCCCGGCTGCGAGTTCGTCGCGGTGGAGAGCATCAACGCCGACGACGACAAGCCCATGACGATCCGGGGACGGCAGTTCGCGCAGCTGCAGGAATACTTGCAAACGGTCTCCGACCTGGTCGTCGATGTCGGTGCGAGCAACGTCGAGGACCTGCTCGCGCTGATGCGCCGCTACAGCGGCAGCCACATGGACTTCGACGGATTCGTCGTCCCAACCGTACCGGCCCGCAAGCAGCAACAGGACACGGCGGCGACGCTGGCCGAGCTGGCGCGCATCGGCGTGCCGGCGCAGCGCGTGCGGCTGGTCTTCAACCAGGTCGAGGACGACAGCCCGATCGAGGCGGTCTTCGAGACGCTGCTGGCGTACTGCGCAGTTTCCGGCCATGCACTGCCGCGCACGGCCGCCTGCCTGCGATACAACGAGGTCTATGCGCGGGTTCGTGGGACGGACCGGTCGCTCTTCGAACTGGCCGCAGACACCTCCGACTACAAGGCCGCGATCGCCACCGCACGGTCAATGTCGGACAGGCTGGCGCTGGCCCAGCAGCTGGCGACCCAGCGTCTTGCCCGGGGCGTCATCCCCGAACTCGACGCGTGCTTTGCGGCCCTGGACCTGCGCAGCCTTGCGCATCGGCCGGCCGAGGCAGCGATGCCCGCGGCATGAAGCCTCAGACCACGGCGCGAGAAGCGTTGATCGTCGAAGCCCTCGGCGAGGCGGCAACGTTGATTCGCCAAGTCGAGGCGCTGGCGCCAATGCTGGACCAGTCCCGCCAAGCGCTCGAAGATGCTCACGGTCGGCTCGTCGACCAATTGGCTGCGTTCGAGGGTCAGGTCACGGTCCTGACCGAGAGGGCCAAGGTCCAGGCGGTGAAGCACATCATGATGCGCACCGACGAGGCCGCGCGGCGGTCCATCGGTCAGCAAAGCCGCGCGATGGCGGAGGCAGCAAGAGTAGCCTTCAGCGCCGAGCTGGCCCCGACTCTAGCGCGACTGCAATCGGCACTGCAGCCGCTGATCCGCCGAGCGGATCGGCGCTGGGAGGGGTGGCTGACACATGTGGCAGCGGCGGCAACGGCATCTGCCGCCACCTGGGCGCTGGCGGTCTGGCTGTCGGCACGGTGAGCCCTGGCCCGCCATGGGTCTCGAGAGACGGCCGACCCGAAGGTTGGGTCGGCCGAACCGCCTGCGACGATGGCTTCCGATGAAGCTCATCGCGCGCCTTGGCCGCCGCCAGCCGGTCCAGAGCGCGGCCTACTCACCTCTGGCGCGATGCCCCTGCGTCAGAGCGCCGCGTCCTTCAGCTTCTTCAGCGCGCGCGTCTTGATCTTGACGCTCGCCGGCTTGGCGGCGAACACGCGCTCGACCTTGGTGAACGGATCGAGGCCGGTGCGCTTCTTCTTGGCCGGCACGTTGACGACGTTGACCTTCAGCAAGCCGGGCAGCACGAAGGCGCCGAGCCCCTTCTTGTGCACGGACGCCAGGATCGTGGCTTCCAGCGCGGCCATCACGGCCTTGACAACTTTTGGTTCTGCCGCGGCGGTGTCGGCGAGGTGGGCGATCAGGCTGGAACGGTTGAACGCCGCCTTGATGGGTTTCAGGTCCGTCGTGGGCTTCGCGGCCTTCGGGGCAGTCTTCTTTGCTGCCTTCGTTGCGGGCGCGGCCTTCTTGGCCGGCGCCTTGGTCATCGTCTTCTTTGCAGTTGCCATGGGGGTTCGAATGTCCTCGGGGATAAAAAAGCCCGCGGTTTGCGGGCCCGCGCATTCTAGGCGGCTCTCGTGTCGGACCTGCAGCACCCAATTCCGACGCCGCCCATGTTTGGATTCAGGTGACAAGGAGTTTCATGGCCATTTCAACAATTGCCCGGAAAGCGGCACAATCACGGCCATGCCCAATATCGCCTCAGTCCTCAAATCCGAGATCGCCCGAATCGCACGCAAGGAGATTCGAAACGAAGTCGATGGTCTCAAGAAGGCCGTCGGCACCTATCGAACGGAGATCGCTGCGCTCAAGAGACGCTCCGAATCGCTCGAGCGGCAGTTGCGCAAGGTTGGCAAGGCCTTGCCCGAGTCGCAGGCTCCATCGACCGAGGAATCGGGCAAACCCGTGCGGTTCAGCGCCAAGGGCCTGACATCGCAGCGCAAGCGCCTCGGGCTCTCGGCCGAAGCCTGCGGCCTGCTGATCGGCGCATCGGGCCAATCGGTCTACAACTGGGAAGCCGGTAGCGCCCGACCGCGCGCCAAGCACCTGGAAGCGATTGCCGCCCTCAAGACGCTTGGCAAGAAGCAGGCGGCGCAGATTCTGGCCTCGCGGACCGGCTCGGACTAGCAGACACGACCCGGACCGCAGGCCTCGATGGCCGAGGGCCGGGCAACGCGAGCAGGTAGCGCCGGCGAGCGCGAATTTCATCCGCGCAAGTGCGCTTGGCCTGCGTCGACAACCGATCGAAGACGGGCAACCGCATCGCTGCGGCCGCCCCTCTCGCTCAGGACTTCAATCTGCGCATCTCCTCGGCGAGCACCCACAGCGCCCGGTTCAGGTTCACGCTGCGATCGATGCTGCCAACGGATCGCGTCTGCATCCGGCGACCTTGATTGCTGCGCCCGGACTGACCACCGCGCAACGCGTTCTCCTGCACGCGCTGGAACGTGCTCCACAGAGTACGTCCGCCGTCCTCGGGACGGCGCGGCTCGGCAAGCTGTTCGGCCGTGATCGGAGCGGGCGGCTGGCCCTCGCTGCGTTCACCGTAGCGAAGCGCGAGCGCCGCGCTGGCGAACGCGCGTGCTTCCTCCTCTTTGAGCGACAGCGACTTCATGCCGTCGATCGAGGCGTCCACGGCCTCGAAGTCCTCGAGCACCCGGAACGCGCCCTCGATCACATCGTCCTGGACGTTGCCCTTGTGCGGGATCCGGATGTCGTTCGACACCGTGCCGACCACCAGCCCATTGCAGCAGACAAAGCGGAACACGCCCGCGAGCATCTGGTACGAACTCGCGCCGTCGTGGCTGTTGATCAGGATGATCTCGTTCGCCTCGGGCTTCGCGCTGACCTGCGCCGCGTGCCGCATGCGGATCATGTGCTTCGTGAAGTCGGCCTTCCCTTCGATCCGGCTCTTGCTCTGCGCCACCATGAAGGGCTCGAACCCTTCCTTGCGCAGGCCGCGCAGAACATCGATGGTCGGGATGTAGGT
This sequence comes from Burkholderiaceae bacterium, assembly GCA_035554275.1. Lineage (GTDB taxonomy): Bacteria > Pseudomonadota > Gammaproteobacteria > Burkholderiales > Burkholderiaceae_C > LMDS01. Next base: position 40,957 of record DATMIN010000106.1, on the reverse strand, counting down.
GTAGCGCTCGGAGCGGCTCGCGTGCTTGCCCTGCGCGAAGATCGACGGCGCGGCCTGGTGCATCTGGTCTTCGGCGAGCGGCGACTCGCTGCGGATCACGTGCGTGGTGTGCGCGAAACGCGCCGCCAATCTCGGCATCTGAGTTGAAAGCATGATGACTCCTTGTCGATGAGGTTGAGAAGCGGGCCGGCGCACAAGCGCCCGGCCCGCCGGCGCATCAGTCCGCTGACACAGCGCCACGACCCTGACCATTCAGGCGTGCGCTGCGACCGCGCGGCCTTTGGGTCACGCGCTTGGCGGCCGTGTCATCGGTCGACTCGTCCTGCCGCTCGCGCCGCGCATCGGACTCGGCCTTGCTGTCGAGGTAGTCGAGCCCCTCGCAGGTGAACTGGAACCCGTAGACGGTGGCGCCGTCCTTGTCGTAGTTGTTGTTGCGCAGCCGCCCGACCACGTTCACGCGCGAGCCCTTGCCGAGGTACTGGGCGGCGTTCTCGGCCTGCTTGCCCCACAGCGTCCACTGGATCGCGGTCGCCTCCTCGGCCCGCTCCTCGCCCGACCCGCGGCGCGTGTTGCTGATGACGGTCACCGTGCCCTTGGCGACCTCGCCGTCGCGACCCTTGACGAACTCGACCTTGACGGCCGCAGCCAGGCGCGCATTGCGTTGTTCCACTCGTACGTAAGCCATGATGAATCTCCATCCAGTCGAGAGACACCAGCCGGAACCCGTCTCGAGTTCCTACCAACTGATCCTCTCGCTTGGACTCACCTCGTCTCGCCCTGGGGCGACGGAAGTGGGGGAAGGCCTCTTCCCTCACGGGAAGAGGTGGGAGATGGGTGGTGTCGGTGTTTGGGTATCGGCAGCCGAAGCGATGAGCCAGTTTCCCGGCCCACCGCCTTTTAGATCCCCCCACAAGTCCCCCTCGAAGAAGATGGGGGCGCAGCTGGGGGGAGCGCGGTGGGTTGCACTGGCGATGAAGGCTGCAAAGGAGGAGTAAGGGCCCGAAGCACGGGCGATCGATGTGACAGGTTCCCTGGCGCAGCGGATGCGCGCAGGAGCCCGCCCCACCTTTGAGAGCCGGCGTCCCCGCGGCCCGCGTGACATGAGCGCAGCGACTGGCGCGGTGGTCGAGCCGACTCGATCACATCAGGCCATTGGCCGTTGGCTGTTCGGCGGCCCGGCTTCGGGCGTGGCGGGTGGTCGGGGTGACGATCTGGCCGGTGCGCAGTTCACGCAGCACAGCGGAGTTCCCGGCAGGGACGGTCAGTTCGTCAGCGCGCTCGTTCGCGCGCAGCGCGAAGGAAGCCAAGCGCGCAGGCCCCGGCCACGGGAAGGGCCGCTGTCCATTCCTGCGGGCTCGCCGGAAAGATCGGCTTTGATTTCCAGCGTCTTGTCTGCCGAATGAATTCGTCAATCTGGAGCCCGCGGCTGGGGCAATGCCTGAGTGCCCGAGGTGACCGCCAACCAAGCACAGCAGCTACAACGAAGAGACCCACCGGGAGATTTGTCACTTCGACCCTCCGCGACGGACGCGCCACAAAGCGAGGCCGAACACAGCCAGACCAACCGCCAGCGCTGGCACCAAAGTCACGACGAGGTTGCCGTCCGGCGTGGCCCACGACACCGCACCAGTTGTGACGAAGGCAGCGACGAGCCCGATGGCGATGGCTACGCGAGGCAACTTGGCTTGCGAGCGATCGCCCTGGCTTGTGCTATTCATAACTTCGCCCTCTAGCGTTAAGGCTAAGGACCGCGGCGACTCCGGCTTGAACGCTCCGGGCAGGCATGTTGAGTGCAGTGTGCGGCCTACCGTTTGACTTAAGCGGACCGCCGTAGGCGGGTCCGCTTGAAGGAAGGGTTGGGCGTCGCGTGTAAGTGCGGTCCCCAACATTCCGAAGACCTTCGACTTGCAGCTCTGGTGATAGAGTGGGTCGATTGCGCAAGTTGGGACTCGCGATGCCCGATATCGACTTCTTCATTGCGTGGCAGCGGTGGCTCGACGGACCACTCGGAAGTATAGCGATTCACGGGCTGCCAATTTGGGCATGGGCGCGAATCGGAAAGATTATGCAGCTCGTCGCCGGGGTGCTGATTGTTATCGAGATCATTGGTGTTGCGCGAGTTAACAAGTGGGGCACTTTGCTTCGTAATGTTCACGGTACTTTGCGGGAACCATCGATCAACCTTTGGCCACCGTTCATTTTCGGCGTAGTTGGGTTCCTCATACTCGCAGGCTACGTTAAGGCAATGGTCCACTGGCAAATACTTGGATTTCCTAACTGGCCGGACTGGGTGCTAATGCTCGAGCTCTGGACTAGGCGCGTTCTTGCGATTCCTTTGCTCTTGTTGGTCGGCGTTCCGATTGTTCTTGTGGCAATTGGAACTTTGCTGTCGCCCTTTGTGGCGTTTAGTGTGTGGGTACTCGACAATCCGAAGTGGGAATGGCGCGCTAAGGTGTTTGCTGTCCTTCTATTCAGTACTGGATTTTTTCTGGACCTTCTTGGGTCGTGATCGGGCAGTCGACGCTACACGGGTCACAACGAAGTTTGCGTGGGAACCAGCTCTGTTTGCTTGAAGACGCCTAACGTTTGACATGAGCGGCGGGCCAAAGGGCGCGGAGCGGCCTTTGGAACGTCCGCTCGATGGAATGGTTAGGCCGCCGCGGGCTGCACGACCTGTAGCTCATTGCCTGCGGGGTCTCTGAGCGTTGCCAGCATGCCGCCCCAAAGTTGCCTCTCCGGCGCACCGGTGAACTCAACGCCCGCGGCTGCAAGCGAGCGATACGTTTGCTGCACGTCGGTCACAGTGAACGACAGCCCGGTGAACCTGCCGACAAGTCTTTGGTCTTCCTGCGGCGCATCGTTGGGCACCGATTCGACGACAAGCTGAATGCCGCCGCTATTGAACACGCAATAGCCGTGCTCGAGGTTGGCTGCAACTGGCTGGAGGCCAAGAGTTTCGGCGTAGAAGCGTTTGGCCTGAGCGATATCTCGAACGAAGACACGGGCAGTGTTGAGATTCATGCGACGACCTTTCGACGAGCGACTGCAATGCGAGATCGGGTGACGAGCGGCCTAACGTTTGACATGAGCGGCTGGCCGAAGGCCAGTCCGCTCGATGGAATGGTTAGGCGCCAGCGCGCGGCAAGGTGAGGTGAGGTGTTCATTGGCAAGTGGTTGCGAGCGGAATGGGGCCGAAGATGGCTTGCGAACCGCCGAACCCGCCGAATTGCACGACGAACGCGGAGTTCGAAGGGCCATGAATGAGGAGCATGTAGTTGTAGCCGTCATTCACCAGTGGACCACCTGCAGGAAGCAGAACGGCGGCCAGAAGCTCTTTCTCCAGCGGTCGATTGGCGGCAACGGGAATTGAGGGATCGACGCCAAGCATAGTGAAGCACGGAGACAACCGTTTCTTCACGGATTCAATGAAAACCTTCTCATTCTCAGTGCGCGGCTCGATGGCGAATTGAGCTCTGACGCCCATCATGAAGAAGGTAGCCGAAGCGAACAGTACGAAGCGAACAATCTGCATGACTGGCGCCTAACGTTTGGCATGAGCGGCAGACCAAAGGGCGCGAAGCGGCCTTTGGTCTGCCGCTCGACGGAAGGGTTAGGCGTCTGTGCGCTCATGGTCGCGGCTCTAGCCCAGGTAGGCCGTCGAGACTACGGACGTTCTTCTCGTTGCGGTACGTTTGCAGGCCAGCGGCACCCTTCACCTCGTGAGACCGAGTGAGGGTGTCTCGCTCCGCGACGTACTCCAACTGCGGCACGGCAAAGCCACATGAGTCACTGATTCGGGCGAGTGAAGCCGAGATGATTGCCCTGGCGCCCAGATGCTCGGGGAAGTGCTCACGCAGTTGATTCCATCCGGGCGACTCGGGAGCAAAGACTTCACCTGTTCCGTGGAGACGCACGATCTTTGGAAGGCCCGTAAAGGCGCAAAACATGAAGACGATTCGGCCATTCTCACGGAGGTGAGCGACGGTCTCAACTCCGCTTCCCGTGAGATCAAGATACGCCACGCGCCTTGGCCCAAGAATGCGAAAGCTGTCCATGCCCTTCGGCGAGCAATTGACGAGACCGCCTTGGGCCAAAGGGGACGTCGCGACGAAGAACATGTGCTGTTGCTTCAGCCACGTGCCGAGGTCGGGGGTGATCTCTTCGTACAACTTTCCCACAGGAACTCCTTGACGCCTAACGTCTGACTTAAGCGGCCAGCTGTAGGCGCGTCCGCTTGAAGGAAGGGTTAGGTTGCATCTTTGCACTTGAACTCGTGTTTGAACGTCTTGTCATCTGGGAAGAGCTGCTTCCATAGATCGATGGCCGCAAGCTTTTGCTCGCACTTCATCCCTCTATCCGAAAATAGCTTAAGCAATTCGGTCTTCGCGGCAACGATGTCGGCGCCAAACGCCTCCAACTTTTCTTCATCGAATGTCTTTCCGAAGTCTGGTGGCAAGCGATCACCAAATAGCGCAACCAGAGCAGCGGCGTTGGCTTTGGCTTCAGCGACCGACCCGGCCTTGAGAACCAGCTCTGCGGCCTTGATTTCGAATTGACTCTGCGCTTGCTGACGTTGGCTCCAGATACCAAGGCCAAAGGTCAAGATCGCTGCCATAGCCGGTACGAATACCGACACCGAAATCCACTTTGCCTTGTCGCGCTCGAGTGCGAGATTTTCGATCTCCAACTGTTGACTGCGCCGCTCAAGTTCGAGGTGCTTCAATTCACTTCTTTGCGGCATCATGCTGGTTCCTCCTATTGAAATCTTCGATGTGCGGCTTGCAACCTAACGTTTGACATGAGCGGCAGGCCAAAAGGCCGCGCAGCGGCCTTTTGGCTGTCCGCTCGATGGAATGGTTAGGCGCCGCGGTTTGGCAAACTAAGTGCAACACCGTCTCCCAAGAGGTGGGGAGTGGCGACACTGCCCGCTTCCTCAACCGGCAAGTCAGGGGACGCAGACATGGGGTATCGCCAACTCACCCAGGACGAAAGATACGTCATCGCGCGCATGATGCACAGAGGCCACAGCATGAGGGAGATTGCACGAGCGCTCGGCCGGGCGGTGTCCACAGTCAGCCGCGAGCGTCGGCGCAACGTCACCACGCACGACGGAGGCTATCGCGCCGAGAAGGCGCAGCAGTACGCGATGGCCCGGCGCCGGCGCAGCCGCAAGAAGGACCAATACAGCCAACAGGAATGGGGCCGCGTGGCGCGGCTGCTCGAGCGCAAGTGGAGCCCGCAGCAGATCGTCGGGCGCTCGCTGCTGCTGCGCCAGCCCTGCATGAGCAAGGAGACGATCTACCGCCGCGTGCGGCGCGACCGGCGTGCCGGAGGTCGGCTGTGGCGCTGCTTGCGCGTGATGAGCAAGTTCGGCCGCAAGCGCCGCGGCAGCCCCGCCAGCAGAGGAAGACTGCTTGGCAAGCGCCACATCAGCCAGCGCCCGGCGGCCGTGCAGCGCCGCCGCGAGCTCGGGCACTGGGAGGGCGACACGGTCATGGGCGCGGACCAGCGTCACTGCGTGCTCACGCTGGTCGAGCGTGTCAGCGGCTACGTGGTCATCAAGAAGCTGGTGGCGCGCACCAAGGAGCAGGCCGCTGCGGCCTTGAGCGCAGCCATCAGCAGGCTGCGCGCGAAGGTGCGCACGATCACGCTGGACAACGGCACCGAGTTCCACGACTACGAACGCGTGGAGCGAGCACATGGCGTGCCCTTCTACTTCGCCACGCCCTACCACTCATGGGAGCGCGGCACCAACGAGAACACCAACGGGCTGATCCGTCAGTACCTGCCAAAAGGCATGTGCATGCGCCACATCGACCAGGCCCACTGCAACCGCATCGCGGCCGCTCTGAACAACCGGCCCAGGCTGCGCCTGGGCTTCAAGACACCGAGCGAAGCCCTCTTCGCTCGTCCCGGCGGTGTTGCACTTCAAAGTTGACTTCAAGCGCCCGCTTGGGGAAGCGCATAGGAAACCTTCGTGTCTTGGACGGCAATGTACCCACGGCGCGCCAGAAGTGATACGAGTGAGGACAACTCTTCCTCGGAGAGCTTGTTCTGGAATACCGAGTTGATTGTGTTCCTCAGCGTGGCGACCTTTCGGGGGCGCGCGGCACCGCGTTTCAGGAGGTCGGCGACTGCGAGTTCAAGGCGCTCAGCCTCTGGGTGCATGGCCGGCGCGCCTGCAAGGACCTCACCCGCGTGCGGACAGGCAAAGGCGCCTCGCTGGTTGAGTACCGCTTGCAGCTTCGCCTTGACCGAAAGGCTACCCAATGCCGTGTTTACTGCCTTGCAGCAGGCAACGCAATTCTCATCGTCCTTGGCGCCGCCATTTGCGCTTGCGACCAGGTGCTCGATGCTTGCTTCGCCGGGCGGAATGGCCTGCTGACAGAAGAAGCAGCGATTGCCCTGGAGAAACAGTAGCCGTTCGAGTTGCTTCATGGACGCCTAACGTTTGACATGAGGGGCGGCCGCAAGTGGGCGAAGCCCGCTTGTGGACGTCCCCTCGATGGAAGGGTTAGGCGTCTCGCTGGGGAGCCAGACCTTCAAGGACAGCGAGTGTGACACTTTCATTTGGTGCCAGGTTGCTCAACCTCTGCTCTACCGACCTACCAACTGCGATGCCAAAACTACGAACTGAGTTTGCCCCACGGTCGACTCCACGTACCACGGGAGTTCGGTACTTACGCGTGCAAACGATTGGCCCGCTCCATCCTTCCACTCCGCTTCGACCTCGCATGCGATGACGCCTGGGCGTGGATAGGCGCTTGTTGACCAGAGATCCTCCGTGGTGACGACCGGCACCTTCTCGATGAAGTCCAGCCCGCCGCAGCACGCGGCCCTTCATCCAACGTCAGGCCCAGCCCACCTTCACGACGATCCCGATGAACATCAGCACGACCAGGATACCGGTCACCTTCCTCGTCGTGAATCGATACCGGTGATTGAGCCACACCGCCTTGCGGAGCCGGAGCATGCCGAGCAGCGCCAGGACGGCCACAGCGGTCGGCAGCAAGACCCCGGTCCTCCCCGGCACCCGGGCAAGCAGCAACGCTGCCGCGACAGGCCATGCCATGGCGTCGATCGCCGCCATCCATCGACGGCCGGGCCAGTACGCCGCATCGGGTGCAGGCGCCCTCCCGAACATGATCCACATGGTCCCGACCCCAATGAACTTTGAACGCTGCCTCGGTTCCGGAAGGAGCCGAGTCTTTGCTCTTTCAACTTTGCTCTTTCAAAGAAGTCCGCACAAGTCGGTGACGGAGGGCTTGCCCGCATCCACCAGTCGCCGTGCGCCGCAAGATGCGACCACCGCGCTCGACCCGGCAAGTGGTCACCGACATCGAGCATCCGTTGCGCGAAGCGACCCCGGCGCATGGACCGGGGTCGCAAGGCCACCTCGTTGCCTCACTCGGCACCGTCGGCCCCGTCGCTCCCGCGACCACGCGCTTCGTCTGGCGCTGCGGGTCGACCCTCGTCGCCGGCCGCAGGCGCCGCGCGAAGCACCGATGGAAGCCATCCGGTGCCCACGGCAAGCCGCCCGGCCTCGCTCGCGAGGTCAGCCTTCTTGAGCTTCGACAGCCGCGTCACCTGATCCGCCGCGAACTCGGCCACAGCCTCCAAGGCCTTGGCCTTCGACACGTGCTCGAAGTAGCCCGCCGCGGTTGGCGTCCACCACGCATTCATGTCCAGGTCGAGCGCTTGCGCCAGCATGCGCGCCGGTGCCTCCGTCTCGCGGGACTGGATGGCGCCCACCGTGGACGCCACGCACACCGCCAGCAACGAGATCAGTTCGTCCTGCGGCATCGCGAGCAGCGCCGCGAACATCGCGTCCGAATCTGCCGGCAGCCGTTCGGCCCATGCCTCGCAGACCTCGCACAACCCCGTGGCTGCGGGCGCCTCGGCGATGTCGGGCGCGTTCGTCACCAGCCCGTCGACGTGTGAGGTGGCGCTGATGTTGATCGGCGAGCCCTCGCAGCCGTGACAGATCAGGCGACTCGCCAGGTGATGAACCAGCGCCACCAGCGCGATCTGCGGATGGCGGGCGACCTCGGCCTGCAACGCCGCCGTGCGGTGTGCACTCAGACGCCGCACGAGCTTCTCGGGCAGCCCCGCCTTCGGTCGCTCCGCATTTGGGGACGCGGTCCCATCGCTCGCGCGAGCCGCGGTCTTCGCCCGGTCGCGCAGCTTCTCGGCCTGCTCGCTGCGCAGCAGGCCGCGGTGCACGACCACAGCACCCGCATGATCGACCGCCACCACCGCGCCCGCCTGCGCGATGACCTCCGGCGCGTAGAGCGTCAGCGACCGGTCGATCGCATCGAGCTGGTCGCCGAGCGCGTCCAGCCGGCCCTGCAGGGCCCATGAATCGTCGTCCGATGTCTCCTCGGCGTCGAGCCGATCCTCCAGCGCGTGCCGCTGCGCTTCGAGGTTGGCGATCCGCTTCGCTTCGACCTTGGTCGGCTCGCGGCGTTCGCGCGGTGCGCGCTGGAACACGTAGAGCTCTGCGGGCGTCGCCCGCGGCACCACGTCGACCCACGCCCATCCCTCGGTGCGCACCTGCTCCGCCGTGTCGGCCAGCTTGTCGCGGGCGAGGCGGTCGAGCAGCGCCGCGTCGGCGAGGTACGCGCCCTCCTGCTCGTCCGAGAACAGGTCGCGCCGCACGGCACCGCCGGCCGCCTCGTAGGCGTCGAGCCCGACGAAGCGCGCGAGCGCGTCGCTCGACGCCGACACCTCGTCCCGCGTCAGGTGATCGCGCAGCGCACCCGGGCTGCGCCGCCATTGCGGCGAGTCGTAGAACGCCGCCTCCTGCGCCGCGTGATCGTCGGTGATCGCCAGCGCCATCAACTGCTCCAGCGTCACCGCCCCCGCCCGGTAGTCCGCGAGCAGCCGCGGCGACGCGTTCGCCAGCTTCAGGCGCCGCTGCACCACCAGCGGCGGAACACAAAAATCGGCCGCGATGTCTTCGATGGGTCGCCCTTCGGCGACCAGGGCCGCGAACGCCTCGAACTGATCGGCCGGGTGCATCGCCTCGCGCTGCACGTTCTCGGTCAAGCTCGCCGTGAGTGCCTCGGCGTCCGGGACGACCAGGCACGGCACACCCGCGTCCGGGTTCAGCTTGCGACGCTTGACGAGCAGCCTGAGCGCGGCCAGCCGGCGCCGGCCGGCCGCGACATCGAAGTGCTCGCCGTCTCCTGCGTCGACCACCGTGAGGTTCTGCAGCAGCCGGACCCGCGCGATGCTCGCGGCGAGTTCCGGGATCGACATGGCGCCCCGGCGGCGCACGTTGCGGCGTTTCGAGGGGCGCAGCTTGGACAACGGGATCAGCCGACGCTCGTCGCCGGAGGCGATGGCAGCCGCGGTGGTGGCGGCGGCGGTGGCGGTAGCCACCGCCGTGGATTCGGAAAGGTTCATCGTGTTCATGGGTTCACTCCGGTCCCTCGCGGGACATTGATGGATGGGGATTGATCGAGGACGTGGTTCGGCTCAGGCGTGGTGCTGCATCGGTGCTCTCCTTGACGGTTCGTGCCAGGTCGGACCTGGGCTCCGCGGGGCCGCGAAGCCCTTCGCGGCCTTGAAGGCCGGTCCGGCCGGCGCGGGTGCGCCGTCAAGGGAGGAAGCGCGGCCGCTGGCGCGGCCCGCAGGCAACGCCGAGGACACGGGCGGCTGCGCGGCCCTTGACGGAAGGAGCGACCGCACAGGCCACGCAAGCCGGCCCAAGGGCCGGCGCGCAGGCGGCACGCAGCCCCGCGCGTGCCGCCGCAGGCGGAGCCATCGGGTTGTGGTGACCGACCGGACAGCGCAGCAAAAAGGGGCAATGCCCCCTGCCCTAGATCAGCCCGCGTTCCGCGAACGAGAGGACCGTCGTCCCCGCCACGATCAGGTGATCGAGCACGCGTACGTCGACCAGCGCCAGCGCGTTCTTGAGCGTCGACGTCAGCACCTCGTCGGCGCGCGACGGCTCCGCCGCACCCGAGGGATGGTTGTGCACCAGGATCAGCGAGGCCGCATTGCGCGCCAGCGACTCCTTGACGACTTCACGCGGATAGACGGACGTCTGGCTCACGGTGCCCCGGAACAACTCCAGGTAGTCGATCAACCCGTTCTGGGCATCCAGCATCAGCACCGCAAAGACCTCGTGCTCCAGGCCGTTCAAGCGCACGCGCAGGAAGTCACGCACCGTCTGCGGCGAACTCAGCACCTCGCGTCCCCGCATCTGCTGCCAGAGCAGCGATTGCGCCGCCTGCAGCACCTCGTCGGCCGCCGCCGGCCGATAGGCGCCCGCGACATCTCGAACGAGAAGAGCAGAAGGATCGATGGATGAAACGGGATCGTGTGCCATGGTCGGCTCCGTGCATCGGGCGGGATTGCCCGAGACGTCGCCAGCACGGCGCAGCGCAGCCGTCAGGGTTCGAGAGACGGCCGCAGGCCGCGAGCACGCTGCAACGCAGCGCGCGCAGACCTTGACGGCGAGAACGCCGTGGTACGTTGAAGGAGCAGCAAGCCGCCCCGCCCTCCGAAGGATGAACAGGCGAAACGCGCGGGCGTGAGGGATGAGTGCCGACCGAGAGACTCTGTGGCGAGGTGAAGGTGATTGGTCCTTGGTGGTCGGCCATAGTCCATCGACTCTGGCAGGCAACGCGCGCGATCGTTGAGCGCCATGCGTCACTGCCGTCGAAACTTGTCATGGCCCGCCTTGAAATCACCCGACAGCCCGCCCAGATGACGTCGGTGAGCGTTCTGGTCGCCCTGGGGATTCTGATCGTCGCTGTCGGGCTGACCTGTACGGCACTGTTTGGCCCGACGCTGGCGCGGCTGTGGCGCCGGCAGCGCATTGCCCGCCAACCCTTCCCCACCGCCTGGCGTGACATCGTGCGCCGGCGCGTGCCGCTGGTGAGCGAACTCCCGGCGGCCGAGCAGCTGCGCCTGAAGAAGCACATTCAGGTGCTGCTGCGCGAAGTGCCATTCATCGGTTGCGCGGGGCTGGAGGTCACCGACGAGGTGCGGGTGACCGTGGCCGCACAGGCAGCGTTCCTGCTCTTGGGACGCGGTGGTTCATTCGGCAACCTGCGCGAGGTGCTCGTGTATCCGGGTCACTTCGTCGTGCCGCGCACCGAGGCGGGCGCCGGTGGGGTGGTGCACCAAGGACGTGACGTACTGGCAGGCCAGAGCTGGCAGCGCGGTCAGGTCATCGTGGCCTGGGCCGCAGTGCAGGAAGGAGCAGCCGATCCGCACGACGGCGCCAATGTCGTCATGCACGAGTTCGCGCATCAACTCGATCAGGACACCGGCGCCGCCAATGGAGCGCCCTACGTGGGCCGCGGTGCGGTGCAGCAGGACTGGGCACGAGTGATGAACCAGGAATTCGACGCGCTCCGTGCCCGCCTGATGCGTGAAGAACCGGGCCTCATCGGTTCCTACGCCGGCACCAGCCCGGCGGAGTTCTTCGCCGTCACGACCGAGCTCTTCTTCGAGAGGCCGGACGCGCTGGCCGCGGAGCGGCCGGCGCTCTACGAGCAACTCAAGCGCTGCTACCGGCTGGACCCGTCGGCCTGGTAGGCGGGTAGCCTCTGACCGCAAGAGAGTCTGGTCCTATTGTCCGGCCTGACTCGGCTAAGCAGTCCACGAGGGAAGTCATTGCGCTCGCCACTCGCAACCGTGGCAGCCTCTGCGATAGCGAACGACCAAAAGTCGGATCAAGTCACCCCGCCAGTTTGATGAGACGGGTCACTTTTGCAGCGATGCGCTGATGCGGATCGCACCGTCCGCGGGATCAAGCAGTCCGGCCAACAAGTGAAATCGTGGCCGCGTCCCGCCGTCCTTCGTAGAAGCGTTCCAACCCCCTCGCAAAGCACGCGTCCGACGACACCAGCTCGAACAGCGTCAGGCAGCTGCAGAACTTCAGGTCGTCCGGCGATCCGAAGATCTCACACGCACTCTTCGACTGGACACCGAGTACCGCGAGAACGGATTCCTTCAATCTCGAGCCAAGCACCGGGTGTGCCCAGTACGACTGCGCCTCCGTCAGGCCGTGCAGCCCGTAGAACTGCGCGATCGAACTTCGTCCCAACGCGTTCAGTTGCGGAAACACGAACCACATCCAGTGCGTCTGCTTCCGACCGGCCTTGAGTTCCGCCAGCGCCCGCTCGTGCAGCGGCGCCTGCGCGTCCACGAACCGACGCAGATCGCCCATCGCGATCTCAGGCGGCGAGCCGATGCTCGTAGTACGGCCGCGCCCGATCGTTGAGGATCGCGTACTGCGCTGCAAGATTCTTCGGATCAGGATTGAGCCATGCATCGACGTACTCGGGCTTGATCGGAATGACGCAGCGGTCATGCCCAGCCGCCGAGACCTCGGGCGGCGGCTCGTCGGTGATCGCCGCGAACGACAGCAGATCCGGCTCGCCCGGCAAGGTCCAGCGCGACCACAGACAGGCCACCAACATGTCCTGCGTCGGCCTCGGCCTGAACTCGAGGATCAGGTTCTTCACCTCCTCGCCCTCGCGCAGCTCACGCCCTTCGGCCCGATGTTCGTTGACGTTCTCGAAGAACGCGTTGAGCACCGCGATCCCGTGCGAGTAACCGAACAGCTCCTTCCAGAAACCCTCGAGGTTGTCGCGCCGCGCGTTGTACGTCCCCGGGAACTTCGTGTCGTAGAACGCCGGCTTGCCCGCCGGCCGGCACTGATATCGCATCGGCTTGACCACGCGCCGTCCGTTCTCCATCACCATCACCGGTGCGTAGTGGCCCGGGAAGATTCTCGAGTCGAGGTCCGTCAGCTCCGGGCGCTTGAGATCCGCGAGCTTTCCCATCGCCCAGGCAATCTTGTCGGTTGCGATGCGCTGGCTGTTCGCGGCCGCCTTGGTCGGCTTCGTCTGCAGCGTTCGCTCGGCATCCGCCAGGCGCTTGCGCTGCTCGAACACGCTTTGCTCCAACTTGACCGTCTCGGCCGCAGCGAACGTGTCGATCGCGGACTTGATCTTCAGCTCTGCGTCGGTCTTCGGCTCGGCGAATGCGGCATCCGTCGCCTTCGGGATCTTGACCTTGGGATCGGTCGTGCGACGCCAGAACAGCTCGTAGAACTCCTCGATGTCGAGTTCTGCTCCGAAGTCGCGGATGTAGCGGCGGTAGTCCGCCCAGACCTGAGCCGAGTAGCACATGGGGTGATCCTGACAACGTGCGCGAAAGTTTGGGTTCGGTCGCAGTTTACGGAAGACGCACGGTGCGTTTGGGTGAACCGACGAGACACCGGATTTGCTCGCCGGGCTGGGCAGCCGCTTTCGCGGCGAACCCGACCGTGGATGCATGGACCGCGAAAAGGATCTGTCGCTGCGTACCTCTCGACCGCAGCGGCGCGCCCTCGGCCAAGAAGCAGGGAACACCGTTCGTCAGCGGTCATCGAAGCCGCGATGATCATCGGGCTTGGTCGACCGAGCCGGTGCTATTTTTCTATCAACAGCAGCTGCCCCGCCTTCTGGAGCCGCCCTTTGAGGCCGCTTGCGATCAAGCCGAGGATGCCGGGCAGCTCAATCTCCATCGTCACTGCCGCGTCAAGCACGTCGACGACGCCAGACACCGTCTGACCCAGCCCCGTGACGCGGAACGTCATCCGGTCGCCGTCCCATCGTTCGATGCACGTGCTGCCGCTGCCGGGCAGCTGGCGGACGATGCTCGCGAAGCCAGTCTCGATGCGGCGACGGGCCTCGGCGCGGCCGAGCTGGTGTGGGATGCTGACGAAGATGGGTGTTGCCATGGGCCGTAGGGTCGCGCGAAGAGAAGGGCTGCGCAAGCGCACGACAAGAGTGGGGCCGCCCTGCTCTGCAGGCAGCTTCAGCGAGCCGGTGGCCCATACGCCACGTCTACGCGATCGCCGCCTCGGTCCCGGCCTCAAGCGAATTGAGCACGCACGTGCCTCCCGGCAAAATCCCGCCCGGATGGTTCACGCAGGCCGAGCCGAGCGCGAAGAAACTCGAGAGGCGCGCGAAGCTGACCCGCGAGGTGAGCTGACGCGGTGGGCCCCCGCTGTGTCTCTCGTCGGACGTCCCCGCCGGACGTACGATGTACGCACCGTCTCACGCAGTGGAGTACGCCTCACATGGTCACAGTCCTCGACAAGCAACTTAAGCGACAAGTCAGCGTGGACGGCGTGGACTACACCGTCGCTCTCGATCCCGATGGCTTTCGGTTGACTGGCAAAGGCAAGCGATCGCCCCAGGTCGAGCTGCGCTGGCGTGATCTGTTGAGCGGTGACGCCGCCATGGCCGTCGCCCTGAATGCTTCTCTGCTGAAGAAGCGGCAGTCCGCCACCAAGCCGCTGACCGAAGAACCGCCCGATCGTGCGAGCAAGCGTGTGCCAAAGAAGCCGCAGCGCTAGCGGCGTTGCTCTACCTATGTGCACACCGAGCCTGACCAAGACACACTGCTCAAATGCCCTTGCCAACCCCGACGTTGCATACCGCTCGCCTGCGATTGCGCCCTTTCACGCAAGACGATACGGACGCCATCTTCGTGCTGCACAGCAGCCCACGCGTGTTGCGCTACTGGGACTCACCGCCCTGGAAGGAGCGCACGCGAGCGGAGCGCTTCATCGCGGTTTGCAGACAGATTGAGCAGGAAGGCACCGGCGCGCGGCTGGCCATCGAGCGCGCCGCCGACGGTGTGTTCATCGGCTGGTGCTGCCTGGTCAAATGGAATCCAGACTATCGCAGCGCGACGATGGGCTATTGCCTCGATGACGCGGCATGGGGCCAAGGCTTTGCCACCGAAGCCGCGGGTGCTTTGCTGCAGTGGGCCTTCGACACGCTGGACCTGAACCGAGTTCAGGCTGAGACCGACACGCGCAACACGGCGTCGAGCCGCGTGCTGGAAAAGCTCCGGTTTGTCCGCGAAGGCACGCTGCGAGAAGATTGCATCGTGGATGGCGAGGTATCGGATTCCTGGGTGTACGGGCTTCTCAGGCGGGAACGGGAGCAGTTGCACTCATGTTCGGCGGCGAGCTGAATCGGTGATGTGCCCGCTTCGCAAAGGTGCCCACACTTAAATGTGCTGAACTACCGATTGCGGGCCCACAATGATCCTCAAACCACAAGGAGGCGCCGTGCCCGTAAATCGTCATTTCTACCCAGACCTTGGTTCAACTGCGGTTTGCGATTTTGTTCGCACGTATGGGCAGACCTACAGCGAGGTTGATGTGAAGAGGGTGGAGCGGATTGCCCACGGTTACAAGTCGGTTGGTACGCCTCGTGATGTGACAGCGGTAGTGCCCATCAACGCGACTTTACCAATGTATCAGGTGCGGTATGTCGAGGTCTCTCTTAGGTCGGGTCGCTTTGTTAGCAAGGTGGAGATTGAAGAGTTTGGCTATGCGAAGGCAAACGTACTTGTGCAGGCGCTCCTGTCATGCCGTCCCGGCATCGACCCCACTGTCGAAGCAAACTTGCTGAACGCATTCAACGGAACTGTTCTAGATTTGCCAAGCGTCGATCAAGCGGAAATGGATTTGCTCCGGAGCGGGGTGGCGCTCCAAGATTTTCAAGTAGATTTGGTGTTGAAGCTGGAATTGACCGACCGCCTGAAGTTCCTGTCGGACAAGGCAACCCAGTTCGTTAAGACAATAGAGAACGAGCGCGATGCAGGCGGTAAGAGAATCTACACAGCGAAACTCCTCGAGCAGATTCACATAAGCTGCAAGTCTCAGTTACCCACTCGAACCACGCCAACAGTTGACCCTGCAGACCGAGATAAAGTCATCGTCGATGAAGTGCGGAAAGACAATCCCACGTGTGAGGATCTAGTCTATACCGAGCATGAGATCCTTCCGTGGAAGATTCTTGAGTTCATGTTGAAGGAGCATCGCGATCGCGTGTTCATCTGTGGAGTGGATTTCGGAGAGGTGGTTTGGTATCAGCTTTGCATTCGCCAAACCGACCAGCGGTTGATTGGGGCAGTCGTCGCACCCAAGGCCATAATGATGGTCGCGGAAAAGGTGTTCAAGGATTGCATAGTTGACGCGACGGTCGCAACTTCTTTGGTTCTGATTTTTACTTCCGGAGAAGGCCTTCCGTTGGCGACAACAGTATTTGTTTCATACGTTCAACAGTGTATTGAACTAAAACTTGGTTCAGCCCTTGAATGCATAGTCCCAAGATTATTTGTAGCTTCATCGACGCCGGGACCTTGGCAGCCTGTATGAACCGCACCACGTGCCTCAACAACCGCCGCTGCTCCTGGCCGGTGAGCGTGACCGGCGAGACGGTGCCCGATCCCTCGGGAAAGTGCGCTAGGGTCCTGCTCCCTTCTTTGCGCACCGCTTGTCCATCAAGGCCTGCTTGCTCGGGCCTTGACCGGTAACGGCTGTAGCCTTATCGAGCGCAGCCCGAGCAGCGCGACAGGGGCACAGTCGACCGCGCCATCGTCCAGGAGCCCGCGCCATCACTTCATCCCTTCCGTCAGGCGATGTAGACCGCGAGGGAAAGAAATCTCGTCGAAGCCGCTGCGCAGCGGCGCGGTCGCCATGCACTACCGGCGCGCGCGCTGATTCGGAGATGCGTCCCGACGTTTAACCCCTCCATCGAGCGGACGTCCTCCAGCAAGCTTCGCTTGCTTCCGGCCGCCGCTCATGTTGAACGTTGGCTGACCGTCCGCTCCCGGGACGCCACTGCGTGGCAACGGACGGCCGCTTAGGGTCGATCAGCGACAGTCGCGCATATCGTCAGTCGGCCATCGTGTGCCCTTCGGGCGGTCGTCTTCGCACGCGTCCAACCTGCCCCGCGATGCCCGCACTGAGCCGAAATTCACGACCCCGCGCCGGGGTGACTGGCCGAGGGTTGAACTTAGTGTAATACTGGATGCCCATACAGTATCTCGGGAGCCTCGCATGGCCGCCGTCCTGGAGTGGGCTGGCGACGACGAGGAGCCGGTCCCGGCATCCTTTCCGTCGTCACAGCACCGCACTCGAGGGCGCCGAACACCGGCGCGCCCGGGAGAGCTGCCACCCGACATCGAGGCGGCGATCTGGCGTGCCGACCAACTGGGTTCGCCCGTCACCTCGGTGATCTCGAGCGGGTTTGCTGCGCTGGATGCCGAGCTTCCCGGCGCCGGATGGCCATGCCATTCGCTGACGGAGATCCTGCAGCCGCAACCGACCGTTGCCGAGTGGCGCCTGCTCGCGCCGGCGATGCGCCAGGTCGTGGCCGCCGGCGGCCACATCGTCGTCGTCGGCCCACCGAAGTCGCCTCACCTCCCCGGCCTGAAGTACGCCGGGCTCGATGAGCGCCATCTCGTCTGGATCCAGGCGGACGCGCCGGCCGAGCGGCTGTGGGTGACGGAACAGCTGATCAAGACGAACGCGGCGGGCCTGCTGGTGTCGTGGCTGCCTCAAGCACGCCAGGAGCAGATTAGGCGCCTTCAGGTGTGCGCACAGGCCTGCGACGGTCCGGTCTTCCTGTGCCGACCGGCAGCTGCGGAACACGAACCGTCGGCCGCGCCGTTGCGCATTCAGCTTGGGTTCGGCCTGGACTGGGAACTGCATGTCCACCTGCTGAAGCGCAAGGGACCAACCCACGAAGGCCACATCGCACTTCGCTCGGTGCCCGGCGGACTGGAGTCCATCATCACGCCGCGTCTGCGCACCCCGAGCCGACTCATCGCTTCGCGCCACGTCGCCGAAGGCCAGCGCGAGGACCAACCCCATGTTGTGGGCGGCACTGCTCCCCGACAAGCTCCCGTCCGACGAGTCACGGCGCACTGAGGCGCTATCGGGACTCGCGACCTGGTGCCTTCAGTTCACACCCCGCGTCGCCGTCATCGAACCGCTAACGGAATCGCCGGCCGTCGTGATGGAGGTCGAGGCCAGCGTCCGCCTGTTCGGCGGCAAGCGCAAGCTCGTCGTACGGGTCGGCGACGAGGCCGGTGACCTCGGCGTGCGCCAGCTCAGCTGGGCGCCGACCAGCCTCGCCGCTGTCGCGCTCGCCCGCGCCGGCAAGTCGAACGGTTTCGCAAAGCCGCTCGATCAACTGCTCGACGCCCTGCCCGTCGACACGCTGACGGCCGTCGCAGCGCACCACGCCACTCTCGTCCGCCTGGGCTGCAGGACCCTCGGGCAGGTGCGTGCCCTGCCTCGCGGCGGCCTCAGCCGGCGCTTCGACGCCGAGTTGCTGGGCGCGCTCGACCAGGCCTACGGCCTGCGGCCCGAAGCGCACCGCTGGGCCGAGCTGCCTGATACGTTCAGCGCGAAGTTGGAACTGATGGCACGCGTCGAATTGGCGCCCGCCCTGTTGTTCGGCGCGCGGCGCCTGATGCTGCAGATGTCGGGCTGGCTCGCCGCCCGGCATTGCGGCGTCAGCGCCTTCACGCTGCGCTGGTGCCATGACGCGATGCGCTCGAAGTCGGCCGGCGAAGGCGGCGAGATGACGGTGCGGACCGCGCAGCCGACGCGCGACATCGAGCACCTGACACGGCTGCTGGCCGAGCACCTGGCCAAGGTCCAGTTGCTCGCGCCGGTGGGCGACCTGGAACTGGTCGCCGTCGATGTTCAGTCGCTGCAGGAACAGAGCACGACGCTGTTCCCCGAACCGCAGCAGGCCGGCGAGAGCCTCGCCCTCGTGCTCGAACGCATCGCCGCGCGGCTCGGCCCGGATCGCGTGCTGCACCCCGTCATCAAGGAGGACGACCGCATCGAGTGGATGACACACTGGCAACCGGCGCCCGAACCCCGGCCGCGCCAGCTCAATCGCTCGGTCGACATCCCGCAGCCGACCTTCGTGTTCGACGAGCCGCTGCGCCTCGCCATGCGCGGCGATCGGCCGCTGTACCAGGGACTGCTGCAGCTGCTGGCGGGCCCGCACCGGGTCGAAGGCGGCTGGTGGGACCGCACGACCGAGAACGGCGAGCAGGCCACGCGCAACGTCGTGCGCGACTACTGGGTCGCGCTCAGCGAGCACGCCGGCATCCTGTGGGTGTTCCAGACGCGTCTCGCGAACGACGAGACGCAGTGGTTCGTCCACGGCGTCTTCGCTTGAGAACGCCGTGGCCACGATCCCCGACTACGCCGAGCTGCGTTGCGTCAGCAACTTCAGCTTCCTGCGCGGCGCGAGCCAGCCCGAGGAGCTGATCGAACGCGCGAAGCAACTGGGCTACAGCGCGCTGGCCGTTGCCGACGAATGCTCGCTGAGCGGCATCGTGCGCGCCCACGTAGCCGCGAAGAAGATGCAGCTCAAGCTGCTGGTGGGCGGACAGTTCCGGGTCGACTGGGGCATCGCATCCTCCACCGACACGACACCGTTCGAGCTGACGGTGCTCGCGTGCAACCTGCACGGCTACGGCAACCTGTCGCAGTTCATCACGAAGCTGCGGCGCGCGGCGCCGAAGGGAACGTACCACCTCGACATCTCGAACATCAGCGGCGACGAACTCGCCGACTGCGTGGTGCTGGCCTCGCCGAAGCGAATGGCCGAACGGGCACAACTGGTCGGTGTCGCCAAGTGGCTGCTCGATCACTTCATCGGCCGCTGCTGGTTCGGCGTCGACCTGCTGCGCATCCTCACCGACGAGATGTGGCTGCATCGGCTGCGCGAGGTCAGCGGCGCAAGCGCGATCCCGCTGGTCGCGGCCGGCGACGTGCACTTCCACGTGCGCTCACGCAAGCCGCTGCAGGACGTGCTGACCGCGACGCGCGTCGGCAAGCCGCTGACCGAATGCGGCCTGGACTTGCAGCCCAATGCCGAGCGGCACCTGCGCACCCGGCTGCGCCTCGCGCAGACCTACCCCGAAGACCTGCTCGCCGAAACACTCGCCGTCGCAGCACGCTGCGTGTTCAGTCTCGACGAGCTGCGCTACCAGTACCCCGACGAGGTCGTTCCCGCTGGCGAGACGCCGGCGTCGTACCTGCGCCGGATCACCTACGAAGGTGCCGGGCGCCGCTGGCCGAAGGGCATGCGGGCGAAGGTGCAGTCGCAGATCGAGCACGAGCTCGAGCTGATAGGCGAACTGAAGTACGAGCACTACTTCCTGACGGTGGCCGACATCGTCGCGTTCGCGCGCTCGCGCCACATCCTGTGCCAGGGCCGGGGCAGCGCAGCGAACAGTGTGATCTGCTACTGCATCGGCGTGACCGAGGTCGACCCGGCGCGCATGAGCGTGCTGTTCGAGCGCTTCATTTCAAAAGAACGCAACGAGCCCCCGGACATCGACATCGACTTCGAGCACGAGCGGCGCGAGGAGGTGCTGCAGTACCTGTATGCGAAGTACGGCCGCGACCGCGCCGCGCTCACCGGCGTCGTGATCAGCTACCGGCCGAAGAGCGCGATCCGCGACGTCGGCAAGGCGCTGGGCTTCTCTCTGGAGACTGTCGACGCACTGGCCAAGAACCACACCTGGTGGGACGGCCGCGAAGTCATGAGCGAGCGCTTCGCCGAGGTCGGCCTTGCGATCGACGATCTTCAAGTCCGGCAGCTGCTGCACCTGACGCAACAGCTGTTGGGGTTCCCGCGCCACCTGAGCCAGCACACCGGCGGCTTCGTCCTCACGAAGGGACCGCTGTCGCGGATGGTGCCGATCGAGAACGCGTCGATGAAGGACCGCACGGTCCTGCAGTGGGACAAGGACGATCTCGATGCGCTCGGCCTGCTGAAGGTCGACTGCCTCGCGCTCGGCATGTTGACCGCCATCCGGAAGTCGCTCGAGTTCATCGGGACCCGCAAGGGCTACTTGTTCGAGATGCAGGACATCCCGGCCGAAGACAGCGAAACCTACGACATGGTGTGCCGGGCCGACACGGTCGGCGTGTTCCAGATCGAGAGCCGGGCGCAGATGAGCATGCTGCCGCGGCTGCGGCCGCGCTGCTTCTACGACCTGGTCATCGAGGTCGCGATCGTCCGGCCCGGACCGATCGTCGGCAAGATGGTCCACCCGTACCTGAACCGCCGGCAAGGCAAGGAGCCCGTCAGCTACCCCAGCGAGGCCTTGAAGGAAGCACTGGGTCGTACGCTGGGCATTCCGGTGTTCCAGGAGCAGGTGATGCAGATCGCCATGCTGGCGGCCGGCTTCACGCCGGGCGAGGCCGATGAACTGCGACGCGCGATGGCGAGCTGGAAACGCAAGGGCGGTCTGGACCGCTACTACGAGAAGATCGTGATGGGGATGACCTCGCGCGGCTACGACAAGGTGTTCGCCGAGGGCATCTACCAGCAGATCCACGGCTTCAGCGAATACGGGTTCCCCGAGTCGCACGCGGCCTCATTCGCGCTACTCGTCTACGCCAGCTGCTGGATCAAGCGGCATCACCCCGCGGAGTTCCTGGCAGCGATGCTGAACTCTCAGCCGCTCGGGTTCTATTCGCCGTCGCAGCTCATTCAGGACGCGACGCGACATGGTGTCGAGGTGCGCGCGGTCGACGTGATGCTCAGCGACGTCGACTGCACTCTTGAGGACATTCGGCATCGACCCGCGGTGCGACTCGGGTTGCGGATGATTTCGGGCTTGGCGTCGGAGACGATGGAGCGCATCGTCGCGGCGCGGCGCGAGTGCGTGTTCGACTCCGCGGAGGACCTGGCCCGGCGAGCCCGTGTCGAGCATGCGGAGATGAAGCTGCTCGCCGCGGCCGATGCATTGATGAGTCTGTCCGGACACCGGAGGCAGCAGGTGTGGGACGCCGCGGCGCTGCGGGAAACGCCGGAACTGCTGCGCGAGGCGACGTTCGATGAGGACGTGCTGGAGTTTGCGGAGGCGCCGGAGGGCGAGGAGATCCTGTTCGACTACGCGACCGTCGGATTCAGCCTCCGGCGCCATCCGATGGCGCTGCTGCGCGACAAGTTGAACGAGCGCAAGCTGATGACGGCCGAGCAGTTGAACGCCCTTCCCAACGGAAGAATCGTCCACTACTGCGGCATCGTCACGCTGCGCCAGCAGCCGGAGACAGCCAACGGCACCGTCTTCATCTCGCTCGAAGACGAGACCGGCGTGGTCCAGGTCATCTGCTGGAAGTCGCTGCGCGATGCTCAGCGCAAGGAGCTGCTGAAGTCCCGGCTGATGGCGGTGCACGGCACTTGGCAGCGCGAAGGCGACGTGAAGAACCTGATCGCCGGGAGGCTTGAGGATTTGACGCCGATGCTCGGTCGACTGGCGACGGCGAGCCGGGATTTCAAATGAAGTCGTCGCCTCTTCACAGAGTCGGCCGCGGAGCGCATGTCCGCGAGCTCGGGTAGTCCTCAACAGATCGGCGCCCCTTGACGACACGCAGTTCGCGTCGCAAAAGTCCGGCTCCCCAATGAACCGGCGCGACAGCATGCAGTCACTTGGAACTGAACGCCAGATTCCCGCCGACGATCAGGCCGACGAACTCGCGACCCCTTGCACCCCATTTCGGCATCGGTCTAGGCGGCAGACGTGCTGATCAACTGGCTAGGCTTCTTGCGCTTCGGCTTCGTTGGTACGCCCTTTCCTCCGCCCTGCAAGTGCGTCAAGTACGTCGACCAGTCATCCATCATTCGCCTGCGTTGCGCAAGAAATTCGGCCCGATCGTAAGCAGCTCCGAGCGGCCCCGATTTCCCATGCGCTAGTTGAGCCTCGATGACATCGGGATGAACGTTGAGGTGCTCAACCAAGATGGTCCGGGCCATTGCTCGGAATCCATGGGGCGTCATGTCATCGTTCGCATAGCCCATTCGCCGGAGGGCAGCGCGAATCGTGTTCTCGCTCATCGGACGTTCGCCGGTGAGCAGACTCGGAAAGACGTACTCACCGTGCCCGGTCATCGGATGAACTTCACGCAGTATCTGCACGGCTCTCGGTGCTAGGGGAACAAGGTGCGGCCTGCCACTCACCTTGCCTTGCACCGTACGCTTCATTTTGGCGGCAGGAATCGTCCAAAGCTTTCCCTCCGTGTCGACCTCGCGCCAAGCCATGTGGCGGATGTTGCCCGGACGCTGGAACAGCAGTGCCGACAACTCGAGTGCGGCGCGAGTGAGCGGTTGACCGCTGTACTCCGCGATGGATCGCATCAGAGCACCGACACCTGACGGCTCGAGGACCGCAGCCATGTGCTTAACGATGATGGGTCGCAGTGCGCCGTGAAGGTCGGCCGCCGGATTCCTTTCGCAGCGGCCGGTAGCCACGCCATATCGAAAGACCTGACCCGACGTCTGTCGCAAGGTATGCGCAGTCTCGTTAGCCCCGCGGCTCTCGATTCGGCGCAATATCTGAAGGAGTAGCGGCGCTGAAATCTGGGGCAGCGGCAGACTGCCGATCCATGGAAACAAGTCCTTCTCCATGCGCCCTATCCACCTCTCGAAATAGCGCGGACCCCAGGCATCGCTCTTGGTCGCGTGAAGCTCCCTCGCTACCGCCTCGAACGTCGCGTCGGCGCTCGTTTGATTTGCGAGCTTGTCGAGCTGTTTCTTCTGAGCGGGATCGACTCCCGTGCGGTGAACGCTGCGAGCGGCGTCGCGCGCCTCACGAGCTGCCCTCAGGCTCGTCTGCACCTTCGACGAACCGGCCTCGGTGTAGTGTCCGAGCGAGATTCGCTTCTCCTTGCCCGCGACGGTGTACTTCCAGAACCAGCGTCTGGAGCCATTGGGCTCAACCTGCAAGTACAGGTTGCCTGAGTCACCGAGTCTGAGCCTGGTTTTCTCAGGGGGACAACGGGCGTTACGACAGTCGGCGTCGGTCAGCATAGGGGAACAAAACTGAGTTGGCAGACGATTTTGCCACTTGTTCCCCTATCTGGACCCCTTGTTCCCCTACGATGGGCTGGGACCGGGTCGGACGAATCGGGAGCCCGAGAGCGACTTTTTACCTATGAGAATTGGTCCGATCTGGACGTTCTTGGACGTCTCGGGATCAAGAAGTGGCCAGCCCGGAGGGACTCGAACCCCCGACATCCGACTTAGAAGGTCGGTGCTCTATCCAGTTGAGCTACGGGCTGGTGAGGGCCGGGGTGGCCTTGGTACGCGATGGTCGGGGCGGCGGGATTCGAACTCGCGACCTACTGGTCCCAAACCAGTTGCGCTACCAGGCTGCGCTACGCCCCGAACGGGCCGATTGTACTCAGCGGGTCGTCGCGGCGGCCGTCGCCGCCGGCAGCATCAGCTGGCGCGACACCTCGACGCATTGTTGAATATGCTGTTCGCAGACCCGCTCCAACGGGATTCGCACGACAGATCAAGCACTTAGGTTAGTTGTGCACACCTTGTCATTGCGCGAGCAGCGCAAATGAAATCAACGGCTTACAAGCGCCATGTAACCGCGTTGCGCTTCGGGAAGGCGCCATAGGTAGCTCACCCCCTGAGCTATCGGCCGGCGACCATTCCGTACCGATTCAGGGCCAGCGCAGTGCGGCATGCCCCAGGTATAGTTCGAGCATGGACAACGCATCTCTGGTGCGCTCGATCGACCTGCTGTGCTTGGCGCTGCTGTGTGCAGCCGCCATGGTCGGCGCGGTGGTGTGGATCGTGCGCGCCGAGCGCCGCGAGCGCGCGCGCATCGCGGCGCTGACGCCGGACGAGCGCTTGGACGAATTCCTCGACGATCAGTGGTAGGTCAGCGGCCGCGCGGCGCGAGCAGCAGCCCGACGCCGATCAGCACGGCCAGCCAGCCCCAGGGGCCGGCTTCGTAGGCCAGCACAACGCCAGTCAGCAGCACGCCGAGGCCGGCGAGCTTCACGAGCCCGCCGCCTCGAACTGACGCCGAATCTCGCCGCGCATCGCCGCCGGCGCCGTCTTCTCCATCCGCGTCGCCTTGTCCTCACGCATGGCCTTCACCTTCTGGATGACGCCCGCCATGTTCAGGCGGATCGGGGTTTCGGGGTTCGCGGTGTTCCAGCGCGCGAGCGCGGCGCGCGCGCTCGCGATTGCATCCTGATCCTTGGCGAAGATGGCTTGCGCCAGGTCGTTGCTGATTTCGCCCTGCCGCATCTTCGCAGTCTGCACCGCCTGATAGACCTCGCCGGCCGCCTCCTGCACGCGAGCGACCGTGTTGGGCTGGAAGCCCAGGCCCTTGGCGATAGCCTCGCCAGGGGTCGTTTCCAGCACCTTGCGGCCCTTGTCGTCGTTGTAGGAGCCAGTGCGCAGCATGTCGCCCGACTTCACGAGGTTGCGACCGGCCACCGGCAGCAGCGACTTCGCCGCGTCGAGCGCATTGCCGTCGACCAGCTTCCCCGCCGCCGCGCCGGCGCGCTTCGCGAGATCCGCCGACGGGCCGAGCAGTTCGAGCACGTCGCTCGTGTGATCGGCCTTCTTCGTCAGCAGCCCGGTGCCGGGAATCAGGTTGCCCATGCCCATGCGGCCGGACAGGTCGATCGGCACGCCGGGCAGGCCCGACAGCCCCTTGTTGACAAACCGGCCCATGTCCTCGCCGAGCACCGCCGCGAAGAACGCAGCCTTCTGGCGCTTCGACGAGAAGTTGTAGCCCAGGCGCTGCATCAGGCCGTCGATCAAGTCCTCCACGTCGGCCTCGAACGGCAGGCCGTCGGCGCCGCCCATCAGGAACAGCACCGCCAGCGCCAGCAGCGCGGCCTTGCGGCCCGCGGCGCGCTCCGGTGAACCCGGCTCGCCGGCGGTCGCCATGCGCGACAGCAGCTCGAGGTAGTTCACGCTGTACTGCTTGAACGTGAACAGCGTGCCGCCGATCGCGCCGCGCGCCCACCGCGGCTTGTTGCCCTTGTTGTAGGTGAACTGCGTCTCGGCGATGGCGCGCGCGCCGAACGCGCCCGGGTCGGCCATGCCCTGCTCGACGGCCGTGCGGTAGGCCGCGATGAACGTGACGCGGCGATTGAACTGCTCGGCCACGCCGAACACCTTGCCCCACACGAGCCCGAGCTTGGACAGCGCGTTCGAGCCCGCCGCGAGCGCGTCGCCCGCCGCTGTGCCGTCGCCCGAGCGCAGCGCAGAGCGGCCCTGCGCCTGCGCCATCAGTTGATGCACTTCCTGCGGGCTGACGATGCCGTCGTCCTCGGCGCGCTTGAGCGCCTTGTCGAGCGCCGCGTCGCCGGTCGTCGCATGCCCGGCCACCTTGACCGCGGCGACCATCTGGCGCGCGGCCTTGCCGACGCCGCCGAACTGCGACAGCCACGGGAACGTGACCGTGAACGGCTGCGTCGCGTTGACCATCGCGCTCGCGACCGAGCCGCCGAGGAACTGCGCGAACAGCAGGCCGCGCCACGCCTGCGCTTCTTCCTGCGGGTTCTGCACGTACTCGCGCAGGCGCACCGCGGCGTCCTTGGCCTCGCCCTGCTCCTTGGGCATGTCGTCGATCGCGCTCGTGACCTCGCCCATATGCAGGTTCACGCTCGTCTTGCGACCGTTCGAGTAGACGAACCCGGCCAGCACCCGGCCGGCGTCCTCGCTGAATCCGGCGATGCCTTGACGCTTGAGCAGGCGCTTCATGGCGCTGCGGTTCGCCGTGGCCTTCTTGACGTAGGTCTGGAAAGCCACGTCCTTCTGGCTGTTGCCTTCACTGTCGAAGCCGAGCATTTCGCCGAACAGCGCGGCCGTCTCCGGGCTGATGCCGTTCAGCAGCTTGTAGTCTTCCTGCGACATGGTGCCGGCGCTCACGATCTTCGCGCCGGCGGCCAGCAGCCCGCGCTGCGCGCGCGCACGCTCGCGGGTCGTCTCGAACAGGCTGAAATACCGATCGCCGCTCGGCAGCGTCGCCTCGAGGGTGTACGTGCCGAAGCGCGACAGCGGCGCGTAGCCGCGCTGCTGCATGTCGGTGGCGTGATCAGCCACGTCGATCATGCGGTTCGCGGTGTCGTTGAGCACCGAGGCGCGATCCGGGTTCGCGTCGGCCTGCTCGAACAGGTGATCGCGCAGCAGCACCGCGGCCGCTTCGTGCCCGAGGTCGAGCGCCTGCGCGCGCACCGCCGCCGCGTCGTCGCCGGCGAGGT
The DNA here is from genome assembly GCA_035554275.1 of Burkholderiaceae bacterium. Taxonomy (GTDB): domain Bacteria; phylum Pseudomonadota; class Gammaproteobacteria; order Burkholderiales; family Burkholderiaceae_C; genus LMDS01. The sequence goes on along the minus strand of DATMIN010000106.1, from coordinate 14,085 downwards.
TGAGCATTTCGCTGACGGCCAGGTGCGACAGGCTGGTGTCGATCGCCTTGCGGAACTCGTGGTACAGGCCGATCTGCGCCGGCGTGAGCTTGAACATCGACTTCAATTCGGCGTCGGTCCAGACTACGCCGGCCTTGAGCATGTCGCGCTCGTACTTGCCGTCGATGATCGCCTCGTACTGCTCGACCGGCAGGCCCTGCCACATTTTCCAGACCGACTCCGACAGGTGGCCGCCCTTGAACAGCGCGCGCGCCTTGTCGTCGGCAGTGAGCGCGGCCGCGTCGCGCAGCAGGTCGTCGTGCTCCACCGGCGCGCCAGTCGCGTCACGCGCCCACGACAGCGTGCCCTCGAAGATCGGCGCGCTGATCGCCTTCGTGTCGGCGGCCGACAGCGGCGTCTTCGCAACGTCCTTCCAGCCCTCGAGCTTCGGCAGGATGGTCGGCGCCTGGTTGGCGGCGTCGCTCGCGTAGTAGCTCACGTCGTTCAGGAAGCGCTGCACCCCGTCGTACACGCGCTTGAACATCGGGTTGCGCTGCGCGAGGTTGAACTGCGTCCCGACCGTCTTGTGCCACACGTGGAGCCTGCCCGTGCTGTCCATCAGGTCGGCGACCTTGTAGCCGGCCAGCAGGTTCACGTCGCGGGTGCTGTTGAGCGCGCCGCCGAGCGCCGCGCCGAGGCTGAACATCGGCGGGGCACTGTCGCGCACGGCCGGCTCGGTGTCGTCGAACCCGCTGGCCGGCGCCGCCACCGCGCCGCGCACGAACGCGCGGGCCGGCATCAGGTAGTTGCGGATCAGTTCGTCGTCGCTGAGCTTCATGCGCGCGAAGCCCGGCACATGCGCGCGCAGCCACGTGCGGATCGCGGCCACGGCCTTTTGCACCCACCCGAGATCCGGGTTGGTCTGCGCCATTTCGGCAAGCACTTCCTCGGCGGCCATTCGACGATCGCTCTGCTTCTCGTAGTCGAGCCCGTACTGCCGAGCTTTGTCGCGCACCTTAGCCGCGTTGAGCACCGCCATGCGGTCCAGAATCGTCCCGAGTTCCTGCCCGAACACGCCGCGCAGGCCGAAGTGACCGAGGCTTTCGTGCAGCAGCACTCGCAGCACGTCGGCGTCGCCGCGCAACTGGTCAGCCATCAGGTAGACCTTGCCGTCGTAGAACACGCCCTCGGCCTCGCCGGCGGCGCCCTCCGACCGCTGGCCCTCAAAGCGCTTGCGCACCGCGGCCGGCACCGACTCGTCCTGAATCGACTTCGCGACCACGACCGGCGGGGCGTTCGCCCACCGCGACGTGATGATGTCGACCAAGCGCTGAACGTCTGCGGCGCGTTCGGCGAGCGCGTCGGCTACAGTCTGGTCCGAGCCCCCCGCAGGCTGAACCATTCGGGGCGATTGGAGCCCTTGAGTCGTAGCTTCCGGGCGGCTCCCGTCCGCAAGGCTCGCGGCCGGCGGCTTGACGATGCTCTCGTTCGTGGCTACATTGTTGTCTTGCAGGCCCTTAGCGGTGCGGAGTTCCCCAGGCAAGTAGAGCCTGGTTGAGCCGAACCACTGAGGGCTTTGCTCTTTGTCGAGGTAGCGCAGCTTGCCGCCGTTCAGCCACCGCTGAATAGCCCCGAGATCATCCTTCGGGTAGACGCTCGGCACAAAGTTGAACGCTTTGGCTCCGGTTGCCACTTCCGGGCTGATGACAACGAGCAATGGCCGACCGCCGACCATTTCAGAAGTCACGACCACGAAACTCCCGGCCACCGTGTCGGAGTCGAGCACCATGACAGGATGCTCGAGCAGGTCGGGGATGCGCTTGAGCATCGACTTCGTGACGCCGTGGTCGAACACTGCTTTCGCAAGGATCGTCGGCGAAGTACGCAACTCGCCTTCCGCGATGCCGGCGGCTTGCAGCGCCGGCGTGGTCATGCCGATCGCGACCGGCTGGCGGCCGGGCTTCTCGCCTTTCATGCCGGCGTCGATAGCAGCATCGACCGCGGCATTGAATGTCGGGGCGCGGCTGAACGCGGGCTCGTCGCCTTCTTCAAGCTCGCCCTCCATCTGGCCGTCGGCGTCGACCACGACCGGGCCAGTCGGCTTCGCCGCGCGCGCCATGCGGTCGGCCTGCGCCGCTTTGGCGTCGGCCTCACCTTCGGCGCGAAGCTCGGCCTCGAGGCGCCGCAATTCGCCGAACTTCTCGGCCAGTTCCTGCTGATACTCGAACGGCGCGCCGAGCTTCTTGCGCAGCCGGTTCGCGTCGTTTTGGTTCTCGATCAGGCCCGCCTTCGCGTTGCGCAGGTTGCCCTCGATGCCGTTGGCCGCGTTCAGCACGCGCCGCGCCAGGCCGACCGCATCGACCTGCTCTCCCATGCCGGTGACGGCGTGCATGACGCTCAGGTCGAGCGCGCCGACCGTCGCCATCAGCGAGTGCTCGCCGGTGACGCCCTTGCTCGTCGCCTCGGCATCCATCCGCACGCTGATGTGCTCGCCGACCGTGCCGAGATCCCGGCTCATGGTCTGCGGGTCGAGCACCGCAGCGGCGACGCCCTTGTTGAATGCCTCCTTGAGCGCCTGACCGAACTCGCCGAGCTTGTCGAACGTCTTGCCGTCGACCTTGCCCTCGGTGAACGACACGTGGCGCTCGCCGAGCACCTTGAACGCCTGCTCGTAGGTCTTCACCCGAGCCTCGTAGCTCGTGATGCCCCACTCGGCGCTGCGCAGCGCCTGACGCACGTTGATCTGCTCGTTCGCGTGCGCGGCCTGCAGGCGCTCGAGGCGCTCCACGTCCTGCTTGTACCCGGCCAGTTGCAGCGCGCGCGGGTCGCCGCTCGCGAGCGCGGCGGCCATCTCGAACGCACTGGCCTCGCTCATGTCGTCCATCGAGCGCAGCGATTTGTCGCCGCTGAAAGCCTGGTCGATGAATCGCTGCTTGCGCGCGACCATCTGCCACATCGTCGAGTCGTAGGTGCCCTTCGTGGCGTACCAGTGCAGTTCGCCCACCGGGTTCTGGTTGCCCTGACGGATCAGGCGGCCGTGCGGCTGCTCCACGTCGGACGGAAACCACGGCGGATCGAAGTAGTGCAGCGCCAGCAGGCGGTTCTGCACGTTGACGCCCGTCCCCATCTTCTTGGCCGAGCCGATCAGCACCCGCAGCGCACCCGAGCGCATGCCCTTGAACACCGCTTCCTTCTTGGCATCGGTGTCGGCGTCGTCGAACCACGCGATTTCGCTGCGCTTCACGCCGCCGTCGACGAGGCGCTTGGTCAGCGCGCCGCGCGCGTCGAAGCCGCGGTTCTTCTGCGACTGCACCCCGAACCCGAGGTTGTAGAAGACGATCTGCGTGCTGCCCTTCGTGGGGGAAGGGGTCTTGCCGTCGCGCTCGACGTAGGCGTTGCCGGCCGACGCCTTGTAGATCTCGGCGATCTTGTCGGCCATCGCCGACAGCTTCGTCGGGGTGTCGTGGCCGACCTTGCCGCCGAAGAAGCGCGGGTCGAGCGCCGCGAACCGGCCGTCGCTCGTGATCGCGATGACCGGGTCCGGGTTGAACGGCTGATCCTTCGACGGCTTCCAGGCGCGCGACGCCTCGAGGCGCGGCAGCAGAACCTGCTTCATGTACGCCTTGAGTTCCGGCGTCGACTCCACGGTGATGAGGTTCGGGCGGCCGCCGGCCACGTCCGGGCGCTTCACGAGCGAGCCCAGGTGTTCCGAGGTCAGCACGTCCATGAACTGCCGCACGCGCGACATGAGTTCGGGCACGTTGTCGAACTTTGCGAAGCGCTCGACCGTCTCGTAGCGGCCCGCCGCGTTGGCCTCGAGTGCGGCCACTGACTCGCCGAACTGGCGCGACCAACCATCGAAGGTAGCGATGCCGGCGCGGTTCAACTCGTCCGGCGCGAAGAACCGCATGATCGTGTAAAGCTCGCCCATCGTGTTGGTCACGGGCGTACCCGAGGCGAACACCATCGCGCGGCCCGGCCGCTGCTTGTTCAGGTGGCGGGTCTTCACGTACATATCCAGCGCGCGGCGCGAGCCGTTCGGGTCGATGCCCTTCAATTTCTGGTTGGTCGTGAAATCGAGTTTGCGAAAGGCGTGGGCCTCGTCGGCGTAGATGAAATCGGCGCCAATGTCCTCGAACTTGATCGTCGAGTCCTTCTTGCCGGCGCCGATGATGCTGTCGAAGCGCTGCGTCACCGCCTCGATCTGCTGTTGCAGCTGCGCGCGGCGCACGCGGTCGCCCTTGTCGGCGTCGCCGAGTTCGATTTCGAGGTCGGTCAGGATCTCGTCGCGGATCGGCGCGACGGTTTCCTCTTTCACGCCGATGCGCTCGAACGCGCTGTGCGTGATGATGATGGCGTCCGGCGCGTTCAGCGTCGCGGCCGCCACGAACGCCTTGCGCCGCTCGGCCGAGAAATTCTCGTCGTCGGCGACCATGATGTTCGCCAGCGGGTAAAGCTCCATGAACTCGTTGGCGAACTGCTCGAGCATGTGGTTCGGCACGGCATAGATCGGCTTGCGGATCAGCCCGAGCCGCTTCTGTTCCATGCCGCCAGCGATCATTTCGATCGTCTTGCCGGCGCCGACGGCGTGCGCGAGGTACGTGTCGCCGGTCTGCACCTGGCGCCAGATAGCGCGCTTCTGGTGCGGGTGCAGGTTGAAGCGCAGCGACACGCCAGGCAGCGTCAGGTGCGAGCCGTCGAACTTGCGTGGCGCGATGTTGTTGAACCGCTCGTTGTAGATTTCGACCAGTTCGCTCGCGCGGTCGCCGTCAGTCCAGACCCAAGACTTGAACTTCTCCTTGATCTTGCGCAGCGCTTCGGTCGCGGCCGTCGTCGCCTCGGTGTCGGTGACGACCTTCTTGTCTTCAAGCGTCATCTTGATGCTGATGGCGCGGCTGTTCAGCGCAGCCTCGAGCAGTTCGCTCGGCGACTTCTTCGCGGTGCCGTACTCGGCGCCGGCCTTGCGGCCGCTTTGCAGGTTGCCGCCCTCGACCTGCCAACTTTCGGTCTTCGGGTCGAACGACACGCGGCCGGCCTCGATCAGCCTGGCGAACTCGTTGACGTGGCTGACCGGCACCCACGAGGCGCCGAGCTTCACGCCGATCTGCGACGGCCCGAGCTTGTCGGGCTGCGCCGCCTTGAGAACTTCGACGTTGCGCTCGTAGCGCGGCTCGATGCGTGCGGCGTCGTTCGCCTCGGCGAGCTTCGCCACCACGTCACCCGACAGGTACTCGTCGGCCAGTTGCCAGTCACCGCCCGGCGCTTCGTAGACCTGCGCGCCGAGCGATTCCAGCACTTCGGCGCGGGTCAGGCCCATGCGGCGGCCGATATCGTCGAGGTCGAGCTTGCCGTTCTCGTCGAGCGACACGGCCAGCGCGTCGCCCACCGACTTGACCTCGCGCACCACGGGGCGGCCGATCGTGCGGTCTTTCAGGAACGCGGCCTTCACGACCTCGCCGGCGTCGTTGATCGTTTCCAGTTGCGTGACGATCGCGGCGTCGTAGTCCTCGCGGAACAGCCGGCGGTTCTTGAACACGCGGATGCTCGTCTCGACCGGGTTGCCTTCCTCGTCGGTCGACGTGCGCACCATCGTGCGGAAATCGTTGATCGGCCCGTGCTCCTTGCGGAACGCGTCATACGCCTTGTTCAGCGTCTTGAGCGCGCCCTGCCAGTCGCCGTCGGCATGCTGCGCCGCGCGGGCGAGTTGCACCGCGTCGCGGATGCCGACGTAGCCCTTGAACCAGTGTTGCTCCTTCGGCGTGAGCTTCACGAGATCGGCGAGGCCCTTGCCCACGCCCTGCTCGACGCGCATCAGCGTCCCGTCGTCGGCCAGGTAGACCACGCCCTCGCGTTTCACCTTCGGGTCGAAATCGACCTTCGCGGTTTCGCGTTTCACGCTCTCGCTCGTCTGCGACAGCACCGAGTAGGCGTTCGCCGGCAGGTTCTCGACAGCGGCCGCGAACTTGGCGTCGAGCTCGGCCGGCGTCTTGTCGTAGCTCACGACGGTGTACTTCTCGCCGCCCATGCCGTTGCTGTTGATCCGGCGGCCCTCGTCGTCGACGTTGCCGCTGATCCGGTGCTGACCGAGCACCATCTGCGGGTGGTCGACGAAATACTCGTTGATCGGCGTCACGCCGTCTTTCGTCTCCACCGACCTGATCGCGTTCCACGCGGCGCCGGCGGGCGCTTCGCCGGCCAGGCGCTTGCGCAGGAACAGCACGTCGGTGACGACGCTCGTGCCGGCGTTGGCCTCGAAGGCGGTCGACGGCAGGCGGATCGCGCCGAGCAGGTCCGCGCGCTCGGCAAGGTACTTGCGCGCCTTGTCGGTCTGCTTGTCCATCGTGCCCTTGCTGGTGACGAACACCAGCAGGCCACCCGGGCGAACCCGGTCCATCGACTTCGCAAAGAAGAAGTCATGCAGCATGAACCCGTGCTTCTCGTAGTCCGCGTCGCCGAGGATGCGGGTCTGCGAGAAAGGCGGGTTGCCGATCGCCACGTCGAAGTAGTCGCGCGGCAGCTTGCGCTTGATGAAATCGTCGTGGAGCATGTTCTGATCGGGCGACAGCAGGCGCGCGATCAGGGCCGTGGGCGCATCGAACTCGATGCCGGTGTACTTCGTCGTCTTGTGCACCGACTCGGGCATCAGCATCGCGAACGAACCGATGCCCATGCCCGGCTCGAGCACCTTGCCGCCGCCGAAGCCCAGGCGCTGCACGCCCGACCACACGGCGCGGATGATCCCCTCGCTCGTGTAGTGCGCGTACTGCGTGGATTGCAGCACCGACTTCTGCCAGTCCAGCGGCAGCGCCGCCAGGCGCTCGGCGAGCGGCTTGTAGCGCGCCTCGCGCACGTAGTCGGGCCAGATGATCCGCGTCGGTTCGGCGGCCTTGGCGTAGCTCGGCGGCACCGGGAACAGCGCGTTGCGGATCTCGCTCGCGCCGAAGCCGACGTACTTCGACAGCAGCGCCTGTTCCTCGGGCGCGGCGTTGCGCTTCTCGCCGTCGATCTTGAGCGCGAGTTCGATCAGGTCGACGTTGCGGGCGGCCGTGGCGTGCCACGAGCCCTCGCGGGTCAGTCCTCCGAGTCCGGGACGGAAGTCGGCAGAAACTCGGCGAGCGTTTCGCCCCACAGCGTCAGCCGATCCGTCGGGAACTGCGTCAGCCCGTGCGCCGTCCCCCACGTTCCCGCCTTCATCATCGACGCCTTCAAAGAGTCCTCGCGTGCCTCGAACGCTTCGATCATCCGATCGTCGAACTCGCGCACGTGGCTGTCGAGCGCCCCGGATCGGCTCAGTGCTTTGAACTCCGTCGGCTGCTGCTCCTGCATCCAGCGGGTGATCGAGCGCAGGCGCATCGCTTGAAGGGGCGGGATCATTGGGAGTCTCCTTGTCCGCAGTATCGGCCGCGGCGGGCTCGGATTCAACGTCTGTGCCGATTGTGGTCGCGAGGTCGTGCGCCTCCACGTCGGCGGCGCTGCTCATGCCCTCGAACGCCGCGGCGCGCGGATCGTACTTGACCGCCATGAACCACGACTTGAGGTACGGGCGAACCGCGTCGCCGAGGTCGGCCACCATCGCCTTGGCGAACGCTGCGAACGAGCGCGCACCGGCCTCGATGTGGGCGCCGGCCAGCGTCAGACCGGCCTGCATCAGTTCAGGGTCGATGCCGCTGTTGATCGTGCCGAGCTTGCGCTTGAGCACCGCGCGCGCGGCGGCCACCGCATCGGCGGTGAACACCTTGTTGTTCGCGAACGGCGCCGGCGCGGCCGGAGCCGGCGCCCCGGTCGGGTTGGCCGGCGCCGGCTGCATCGCCTGCGCCGCAGCCCGAACGGCGCGCTGACTGTCGCCGCCCATGTTGTGCCACAGCACGCGATCTGGAAGATTGACGCCGGCGGCTTGCATGACCTTGAGCCGAGCGCGGCGCGCGAGCGCGGTTTCCTTTTCCGGGGAGGTTTCGGCAGTGCCAATGCCGGGCTTTTCCTCCGTGCCTTGCGTTCCGGCCGTACTGCTGGCCGCGGCTGCGGTGGTGGTATCCGCGACTCGACCCGCAGCGATGCGCGCGCGCTGCGTGTCCTTGATCTTGTCCCACGGCATGCGCGCCAGGCGCTGCTGGCTCAGGCCGCCGAGCCAGCCGGCGTCGGTCAGCATCTGGTGGCGCTCGACCTCCGTTGAGCGCGTCCAGCGCGCGCCCATGTCATCGGTCGGCGCTTTCACAACGGGCTCGGCGGCCGGCGCTTGTGAAACTTCGGTGGCGCGTTCTTTCACAGGCGCAGGGGCCGCCGGCGCGGGTACGGCTCCCCCGCTGCCCGACTGCTCTGCCGGCGCCCCTGCATCCTTGGACGTCACATCGGCCGCGCTCGTGCCGCGCGTGCCCGCCGGGCGCACGCCGACGGCATCGCCGAGCGTGGTCGGCTGCGGGTTCGTGGTCGCGCTCGGCAGCGTCGCGCCGGCGGCCTGCTTGGCGCTCGGGAACTCGTGCACCAGCGGCAGCAGCTGGTCGATCGGCGCGTCCAGTCGGATCACGTTGATCGGCTCGCCCTGCGCGCGCTTGGCGAGCCACTGATGATGGCCGTCGACCACGTGCCCGTCGCTCGACACGAGGATGCTGCGGTCGGTGTCGGTGAAGCCGGCGGCCTTCTCGACCTTGGCCGGCGAAAACTCCGCCTGCGTCGGCTTGAGGGTCTGCGGATCGACGGTGGCCGGCGCGTACTCGACGCCGCGCGCGCGCAGGAACTGCACGAGCGCGCTTCGGTCGCTGGCCTTGACCTGCGGCATGTCGGCGCGCGGAATGCCCTTCGTGCCGGTTTCGGTCGCGAAGGCATGCCACTCGTCGTCGATCGCGCCGGCGCTCAGTGCCGCGTGGTGCCCGGCGGCAGTTCCGCCAACAGGATCAGGTTCGCCAGCACGCGCTGCAGCGTCGGCGACAGTTCCAGCACTTCCCCCGCCTGCTCGCTCCGCGCCACCCACGATTCCAGTTCCGCCAGGTGCAGCGGCGACAGCAGGCGCTGCTCCCGCATGTCCTGAACCGTCGGCAGGCTGTCCCACTGCATCATCGCTCTCCTTGACCTTGCGCACCACGATGCCGTCCTTGACGGTCACGAGTTCGTAGCCCTTGCCGGCCTTCGTCAGCGCGATCCCCGCCGCGCGGATCGTCTTGAACGGCCGTTGCATCGTCGGGTTGAGAATGTCCCCGTCCTGAGGCTCGCCCACCGGCGGCGTGGGTCGGTCGGCCTCGCGCTGCGCGGCGGCCTCGGCATCGAAGCGGCGGCGGCTCGACTCGGCGCGCGCGAGGTCGTGGTCGACCTGATCGCCGGCCTTCACCGGGGCGACCGTCTCGGGAGCCGGCGCGACCGTGGCGCCCTTCTTGTCGACGGCCGGCGGGTTCAGCGCCTCGTCGCTGCCGAGCATCGCGTCGAGCTTCGCGTGAGCGGTGGCGCGCACGCTGTCGTCCACGTCGGGGCGCTTGGCGAGATCCACCAGCCCGAGCGCCATGTCGCGCTGTTCGGGCGCGAGCTTGCGGATCGTCGCCAGTTGCGCGGCGGTGAGGTCGCGCACGGGCGTCGGCGCGGTGCTTCCGGCCGGGTTCGCTGCGTCGGCCTGCGCTGCGGCCGCCATGACGCCGGCGTTGATCGCGTTCGCGGCCGGGCCGCCGCCAGGCTGCAAGTCCTCGCGGATCACGTCGCCGACGGTCTTCGCCGGTGCGTGGTGCTGGCGGTGGAACGCACCGCCGGCCACCCCGAGGCCGATGCCGCCGGCTGCGCCCATGCCGGCGTTCTCGCCGACGTTCTCGTCGAGCGCTTGATTCGGGTCGACGATGTTCTGCTTCGCGACGTTGGCCGCGAACTGGCCGCCGCCTTCTTCCAGCGTTTCCTGCGTGCCCTCGCCGAGCGCGGCCTTCGCCATCGCCTTCGGCAGCGCGAAGCGGGTGCCTTCCTTGATCGTGTCGCGCGCAGCACCGCCGATCAGCGCTCGCTCGATCATCGTGCCGCCGGGGACCGCGTTGGCGGCCACCGAGATAGCCGCAGCCGGCAGGAACGCGGCGCGCGCGGCCGACAAGCCGAGCGACTGCGCCACGTCGCGCGGCGCCTCACCGGCCTGCACGCGCGCGGCGAAGATCGGATTGTTCGCCAGCGCGGCGGCGATCTTCTCTGGCGTGTCGAACTTCGCCATCGAGTCATCGAACGCCTGCGAGGACACGTCGGCTCCCTGCTGCACGGCGCCGGTGCCGACGGCCGCGCCAGTCGCGACCTTGGCGCCGGTCTGCGCCGCAGCGCCGGCCATCGCTTCGGTGATCGGCCCGGCGGCGAGCGCGCGGCCGGCCATCGCACCCTGCACCGCGCGGCCGGCGATCATGCCGGGGACCATCGTCGCGACGTTCGATGCGACGGTATCGCCGAGCAGCGCCGGGTCGGTGATGGTTTCCTTGATCGCCGTCCCGAACTTGCCGAGCATCGTCGGCGAGGCGTCGATCGCCGCCTTGCGCGCGGTGATCTTGTCCTTGAGCGGCTGACTCTGGCCCTCGGTCCAGTATTCCTGCGCGTCCTTGCCGAGCGCGCTGACCGGGTTCTGCATGTCGCCCGAGGCCAGGCCGTACAGGTCGCCGCCCGACTTCACGAGGCCGGCCATCCCGCCCATGACGGCGCGGCCGGTGTCGCTCGCGGCTTCGCCCATCGTGCGCGAGCGCGCCGGCGGCGGCGTGGGCTTGACGCCGAGGCGCGCCGCGATCTGCTCGCGCGGCAGGTCCGAGTAGAACGCTTGGTGGAGTGCGTCGACTACTTGATCGTCGGTGCTGTCGGTGAGGTCAGGGTACTGCTGCTTGATCTCGGCGATGGTGGGCATTGAATCAAGCTCCGACGGATGCGAGGTACTGCGGGGCACGGTTGCCGAATTTCTGCTGCGCGGCCTGCTCGCGCGCGGCGCGCGCCTGCGTCAGCGCGGCGGCGTAGCGTTGCAGCGCGGCCGGGTCGCCCGACTTCGCCACCGCGGCCAGTTGCGCCTGCGCGGTGACGACGGCATCGTTGAGCGGCTTCATCGCGGCAACGTTGCCGGCCTCGATGGCGTTCAGGGCTGCGTCGCCCGTGGCCTGCGGGGCGAACGGCTGCGCCGCGGCGGCCGTGGCCTGCATCGTCGGGCGCGCCGCCACCGGCGGGGCACCGGCGGGCACGATCGGCGGCGGCTCGCGCGTCCCGGCGGCGCGCTGCTGCATCGGGCCTCCATCGGCCTTCATCGCGGCGATGCCGGCTTGCAGGCGCGCCGCCTGCGACTCGAGCATCGTGCGGGCCTCGCCCTTCGGCGCGCGCTTGATGCCGTCCTGCATCGCGACGAGCTCGGACTGAGCGCGCGCGAGGTCGCCGCCGAATTCCTGACGCACCATGAGCTTGCCGGCTTCGGCGTCGCGGCCCGACTGCACCGCCGGGTCAATCTTCGTGTCCACACCGCCCGCGCTGGCCGCGGGCTTGCGCACGCCGAGCGGATCGGCCGCGCCGCTGGCACCGTCGCGCTCGTACTTGCTCGTCATCGCCTGCGCGCGCATGTTCAGCGCGTTGAGGCGCGTTTGCAGCTGCTGCGAGCCCGGCGCCTTGTCGTCCCACATCCCCTCGGCCTGCGCCTTCGTGATCGCGGCGTTGATCGTCTCGCGCTGCTTGTTGATGTCGGCGAACGTGAGCTTGTCCGACTCCGACATGCGATCGACGGCCGACTTCGAGGTGCCGGCCTTCTCGGCGCGCAGCCCGGCCGCATCGCCCATGTCCTTCCGATACTGCTCGTTCGTCTCGGCGTTCTTCTCCGCGACGCCGGCCATGCGGTTCTGGTAGCTCTCGGTGGCGAGGTCGTGCGACTCCTTGCGGTCGCTTTCCTTCACGTCCATGTAGTGCTTGAGCTTGGCGGTCGGGGGCACGGTGCGCGCGAGCATCGTCGCGGCCTCGGCGGCGCCCTGCGCGGTGTTCGCGAACGACAGGCCGGTCGGCTTGAGCGTGCCGTCGGGCTGAACCTCGTGGATCTCGCCCGTCTTGCCGTCGGCGCTCACCACGAGCTTCGCCTTGAAGTCGCTCGAACCCGAGTTGTTCGTCCAGTCGACGAGCGACCCGAGCCCGCGCGAGGCGGCCTTGTTCATCCCCGCGTCGTACTCCTTGGCCGCGAGGTCGATCTGCGTGTTCTTGAGCGTCAGGTCGTGCGCTTGCAGCGCGGCCGCCTTCTCGGGGCTCTGCTTCTGCAATTCGGCAAGTTGGCGCGCGCGCATCGCCTCGGGCGTGTTCTGGCGCGCCGCTTCGGCCGCGGCCTTCTCCGGCGTCAGCAGGCCCTGCATGCCCACGCGCTGCGCGGGCAGGTTCGGCGACGCGCCGGGCGTGCCCACGTCGGCGTTGTCCACGTCGTCAGGCTTGATCTGGCGCTGCACCTGATTGCCGTCGGCGTCGGTCACGAGATCGGGAACGGCCGTCACCGACTCGCCGGCCTTGCGCATCGCGGCGCGGTCTTCCTGTTCCTGACCGAACACGGTCGCGTCGCGCGCGTTGCGGTCGAGCGCGATCTGATCCAGCGCCGCGCGGCGCCGGTTCTCGAGCGCCTGCTGCGTGCCGTCGTTGTAGCCCTTGCCGGCGCCCCCAAGGAGTGAAAGCATGCCGAGCATTACGCGACCCTCGCTTCGAGCTTGCCAATGCGCTTGGTCAGCGCCTGCATGCCGGCCATGAGCTTGCCGTTCATGTCCATCGGGCTGATTTCCTTGCCGCCGGGCGCGACGTGTTCGCCCATCGTGCGGCGCACTTGCTGCGCCATCGGGCCGATGTGCTTCTTGCCACCGTCGTCGGGGCCGCCCTTCTTCGGGTCGTACTTCCAGCCGTCCTCGACCGGCGTGGCGTTGATCTGCGCGAGCGCCTTCTCGCCGTCGGCCTTCTTGCCGGTGCCCTTCTTGAGCTTCTTGTCGGAGATCCAGTTCGCGAGGTCGCCGAGGTTTTTCTGCCCGTTGTCCGAGGACAGGTAGTTGCCGACCGCGTCGCCGATCTGACCGTATTGCTTGTCGGCCAGCGTGGCGGCCTGGTTGTAGAGGTTGCCGGCCGAGTTGTTCGCGCTGATCGCGCCCGTGTACCCGGCGTTCACGTTCGTGATGCCGGCGCCCTGCGACGCGACAGCGTTGGTGCCCGAGTTCGCCGCCGCGGTGCCGGCCGCGACGCCGCTGTTCGCTTCGGTCGTCGCCTCGCCCGGGAGGTATTGCAGCGCCTTCTGAGCGTCCGAGACGCGCTGCGCGCCGGTGGCCTCGACATTGCGCACCGCGCCGGTGGTAGCCGCGGCGCGGGCGTTGGCCTTTGCGATGGCCTGATCCGCCATCAGCGACTGCATGCGGCCGCTGCCCGGCGTCACGCCGGTGCGCAGCATGTCGCGGTTGTTCGCCTCGTTCGAGGCGGCGTAGCTCTGCTCCACGTCGGACGCGGCCGCCGCGGTGGCGTCGGCGCGCCGGCCCGCGGTGTCGTAGCCGAGTGCGTCGGTCGCCATCTTCGACTCGAGCGGGCGCAGCGTCGTACCGGCGAAGTTGCGCGTGTCGGTCGCGGCTGCGTCCTGGCTCGCCTGCGTCGCGAGTTGGCCGGTCTGCGCGGTGAGCGCGCCGGCCGTCGCTGCGTCGCGCGTCGGCTGGCCGGCAGCGTAGCGCTCCTTGTTCCAGTCGACCATGCTCGTGCCGAGCGCGGCCTGCTGCGCGGCGATACCGGTCTGGTCGCCGATCCCGCTGCCGCCGCCCGAGCCGCCCGAGGCCGCGCCGCCGGCGAGCGCCGCGCCGGCGCCGGCCACGAGCAGCTTGATCCCCGACGGGCTCGTCGCGAACTCCTGCAGGGTCTTGCCGGCCTGCTGCGCAGCGGTTTGCAGCGCGCTCACGGTGGCCGGCGACGCGCTGGCGAGCGATGGCATGGTCGTCCCGGCAGGGATGCCCGTGCCGAGCGCGTCGACGCCGGCGCCGCCCTGGCCGCCGAACGTCGCGCCGGTGCCCGAGCCGAAGTCGTAGCCACCGCCGAACTGCGTCGCACCGCCCGCAGCGGTGGCGCCGCCGCCGGGGCCGAGCGCGCCGCCCGCGGTCGCGATGTTGTTGCCGGTGCCGAGCGCGGCGTCGGCGGCGAGATCCATGC
>DATMIN010000105.1:0-3150 GCA_035554275.1 Burkholderiaceae bacterium | reverse complement strand
CGCGGTAGCCGTGCTGCGCGCCGCGGCGGAACGCGGCGAGCGTGTTCTCGGGCGCGAGCTTGCCGGCGCCGCGGTGCGCGATCCAGCGCGGATAAAGCCAGGGCGCGGACGGCGGCGTCGTCACAGCCGCTTGGTCGTCGCCGCGTCGAACCAGTGCAGCTGCTCGCGCGTCGTCGAGACCGACACCACGTCGCCGGCCTTCGGCGGCGGCAGCGTGGCGTCGAGCCGCACCGTGAACAGCGTGTCGCCGATGCGGCCGTAGACGAGCCGCTCGGCGCCGAGCATCTCGAGCGCCTCGACGCGCAGCGGCCAGCCCGTCGCGCCGCCGGGCGCGAGCAGCGCATGCTCGGGCCGGATGCCGAGCACCAGCTCGCCGCTGCGCGGCGCGGCCGCCGGCAGCGCCAGCGTCTGGCCGCCGGCGGTGAAGCGCGAGCCGTCGGCCTGGCCGGTGACGAGGTTCATCGGCGGCGAGCCGATGAAGCTCGCGACGAACATCGGCGCCGGCCGGTGGTACACCTCGTCGGGCGTGCCGAACTGCTCCATGCGGCCGGCGTTCAACACGATCATGCGCTGCGCCAGCGTCATCGCCTCGACCTGGTCGTGCGTGACGAACAGCGACGTGACGCCGAGCTCGGCGTGCAGCTTCTGGATCTCCAGGCGCGTCTGCGCGCGCAGCTTGGCGTCGAGGTTGCTCAGCGGCTCGTCGAACAGGAACACCTGCGGCTGGCGCACGATCGCCCGGCCCATCGCGACGCGCTGGCGCTGGCCGCCCGAGAGCTCGCGCGGCTTGCGCGCGAGGTAGGGCCCGAGCTCGAGGATCTTCGCCGCCTTGTCGACGCGCGTTTTGATCTCGGCGACCGGCACCTTCGCGATCTTCAGCCCGTAGGCCATGTTGTCGAACACGCTCATGTGCGGGTACAGCGCGTAGTTCTGGAACACCATCGCGATGTCGCGTTCGCTCGGCTCGGTGTCGTTGACGACGCGCCCGGCGATCGCGATCGTCCCGCCGGAGATTTCTTCCAACCCGGCGACCATGCGCAGCAGAGTGCTCTTGCCGCAGCCCGACGGGCCGACGATCACGATGAACTCGTGGTCGGCGATCTCGGCGCTGATGCCGTGGATCACCGGGTTCGCCTTCGGCCCGGTGCCGTAGCGCTTGACGACGTCTTTGAGGGTGATCGATGCCATGGCTGTCTTCCGCTTCTCGGCTTCTATTTTTCCGTATCCACCAGGCCCTTGACGAACCAGCGCTGCATGAAGATCACGACGATGGCCGGCGGGATCATCGCCATGATCGCGGTGGCCATCACGATGTTCCATTCGTTGCCGGAGTCGCCGCCCGCGATCATGCGCTTGATGCCCACCACCACCGGGTACATGTCCTCGCTGGTCGTCGCGAGCAGCGGCCACAGGTACTGGTTCCAGCCGTAGATGAACTGGATCACGAACAGCGCCGCGATCGAGGTCTTGGACAGCGGCAGCAGGATGTCCCAGAAGAAGCGCATCGGCCCGGCGCCGTCGATGCGCGCGGCCTCGACCAGCTCTTCGGGCACGGTCAGGAAGAACTGCCTGAACAGGAAGGTGGCCGTGGCCGACGCGATCAGCGGGATCGTCAGCCCGCCATAGGTGTTGAGCAGCCCCAAATCGGAGACCACCTTGTAGGTCGGCAGGATGCGCACCTCGACCGGCAGCATCAGCGTCACGAAGATCGCCCAGAAGAACAGGCCGCGCATCGGGAAGCGGAAGTACACCAGCGCGAACGCCGACAGCAGCGACACCGCGATCTTGCCGAAGGTGATCACCAGCGCGGTCACGAGGCTGACCCACATCATCCGGCCCACCGGCGCGTTCGAGCCGGCGCCGCCGCCGTGGCCGGTGAGGGCGGCGCTGTAGTTGTCCCAGAAGTGGCTGCCGGGCAGCAGCGGCATCGGCGCCTGCACGATCTCCTGCGCGGCATGGGTCGACGCGACGAACGCGAGATAGAGCGGGAACGCGACGATCAGCATCCCGAGGATCATCACGGCGTGGGCGAGCAGCCCCAAGGTGGCGCGGCGCTCGACCATGTCAGTAGTTCACCTTCTTCTCGACGTAGCGGAACTGCAGCACGGTCAACGCGACGACGATCAGCATCAGCACCACCGACTGCGCCGCCGAGCCGCCGATGTCGCCGGCCTTGACGCCGTCCTGGTACACCTTGTAGACGAGGATCGAGGTGTCGCGGCCCGGGCCGCCGGCGGTCGTCGCGTCGACGATCGCGAAGGTGTCGAAGAACGCGTAGACGACGTTGATCACGAGCAGGAAGAAGGTCGTCGGCGTCAGCAGCGGGAACTGGATCGACCAGAAGCGCCGCCACGGCCGCGCGCCGTCGATCGCCGCCGCTTCGATCAGCGATTTGGGGATCGACTGCAGGCCCGCGACGAAGAACAGGAAGTTGTACGAGATCTGCTTCCACACCGCCGCGGCGACGATCAGCGACATCGCGTGCGTCGAATTCAGCAGGTGGTTCCACTCGAAGCCGAAGAACCGGGCCAGGCCGTAGGCCACGACGCCGATCGACGGCGAGAACATGAACACCCACAGCACGCCGGCGACCGCGGGCGCGACCGCGTACGGCACGATCAGCATCGTGCGGTAGGCCAGCGCGCCCTTGATCACGCGGTCGGCGAAGACCGCCAGCATCAGCGACAGCGCGATGCCCAGCACCGCGACCAGGATCGAGAAGACCGCGGTGGTCTTGAACGACTCGAGGTAGGCCGAGTCGCCGAACAGCTGCTTGAAGTTCGCGAGGCCGGCCCATTCGGTCGACAGGCCGAAGCTGTCCTGAAGCTGCAGCGACTGCAGCACGGCCTGAGCGGCCGGCCAGAAGAAGAACACCGCGATGATGAGCACCTGCGGCGTCAGCAGCGCCCAGGGCAACCAGGCGGAGGTGAAGCGAACGCGCTTTTCCAACAGGCCCGCCGCCGACTCAGAGTGCGGGCGCCTTGCTGGCCTTCTCGAAGCGCTCGAGCTGCTCGTTGCCGCGCTTCATCGCGGCCTCGAGCGCGTCCTTCGGCTCCTTCTTGCCGGCCCAGATCTGCTCGGTCTCTTCGTCGATGATCGTGCGGATCTGCAGGAAGTTGCCCAGGCGGATGCCGCGCGACTTGTCGGTGG
>DATMIN010000104.1:0-3831 GCA_035554275.1 Burkholderiaceae bacterium | reverse complement strand
ACCTCGTCGCGGTACGCCGCGAGCTTCTGCTGCTCCATGCGCTGCTTGAGCTGGCCCTTGACGTCGTCGTACGGCGGGAACTGCGCCTCGCGCGTGTCTTCGAGCTTGATGATGTGGTAGCCGAACTGCGACTTGACCGGTTCCTGCGTCATCTCGCCCTTCTTCAGCTTGACCATCGCCTGCGAGAACTCGGGCACGTACGAGCCCGGCGCGGCGAAGTCGAGGTCGCCGCCGTTGGCACCCGACCCCGGGTCCTTCGAGTTCTTCTTCGCCAGCTCTTCGAAGCTCGCGCCGGCCTTGATCTGCGCGATCAGCGCCTTGGCCTCGTCTTCCTTCTCGACCAGGATGTGGCGCGCGCGGTACTCGGTGCCGGCCGACTGCGCCTTGAACTTCTCGTACTCGGCCTTGACGTCGTCGTCGTTGACCGGGTGCGTCTTGACGTAGTCGGCGAGCAACGCCTGCGTCAGCACCGCCTGGCGCGCCTGCTCCATCTGGGTCTTGTAGTCGGCCGTCGCGGCCAGGCCGCGCTTCTCGGCCTCCTGCGCGAAGATCTCGTCCATCACGAGCTTGTCGCGCACGCGCTGGTCGAGGTCGGCCGGGAGTTGCTGGTTCTGCGCGGCGGCCTGCGCCTGCACCTGCTTGATCAGCGCGTCGGCGCGCGCCTTCGGCACCGGCTTGCCGTTGACGATCGCGATGTTCTGCGCGGCGGCCGCCAGGGGCATCAGCAGCGATGCGGAGATCAGCACGGCGAAGCCTGCGGCGCGCACGGCGAATTTGAACGTCTTCATGGGCGTGGGGGAAGTTGCGAGGGGGAACTCAGGATTCACCGGGCGCGCGCGCCTCGATGGCCAAGGCATGAATGCCGCGCGGGATCAAAAGTTGCAGCGCATCATATATGAGGCGGTGCCGGGCCACCCGCGACAGGCCCTTGAAGCGTTCGGCGGTGATCTGCACCGTGAAATGGCGGCCCTCGCGCGCGCCGGCATGGCCGGCGTGCAGGTGGCTGTCGTCGATCACCTGCAGCGCGCTGGGCATGAGTGCGGGCCGCAACGCGGCCTCGATGTCGGCGGCGGCCACCCCGGAACTCATCATGGGCGGCGCTCCGGTGCGGTGTCGGGTTCGGCCTGCATGTGGCGGCCGATGTACAGGCCCTGCGCCAGCATGAACAGCAGCATCAGGCCGGTCACACCGAACGCCTTGAAGGTGAACCAGGTCGAGGTGCTGAACGTGTACGCGACGTAGAGATTCAGCAGCCCGAGCAGGCCGAAGAACGCGATCCACGCGAAGTTCAGCCGTTGCCACACCGGCGCGGCGAGGCGCAGCTGTTCGCCGATCAGCGTCTGCAGCAGGTTCTTGTGGAACAGCGTCTGGCTGATCCAGAACGCCAGGCCCATCGCCCAGTACAGCGCGCTCGGCTTCCACTTGATGAAGGTCGGGTTGTGGAACCAGATCGTCGCGCCGCCGAGCAGCACCACGAGCGCGAACGTGACCCACAGCATCATGTCGACCTTGCGCCGCGTCGACAGCAGCCAGACGATCTGCACCGCGGTGGCGATGATCACGACGATCGTCGCGAGCAGCGCCGAGGCCTCGTCGGTGCCGACCGCGCCGCCCGATACCATGAAGCCGAAGTGATCGGTCGCGAAGCGCGCCGCCCACTCGGCGTTCTTGTCGGCGTACTTGCCGACCGCGAAGAACAGCAGCAGCGGCAGGAAATCGAGAAAGATCTTCATCGGCAGGCCGGCGAACCGGCAGGCATCATTTGGGCGCGAAGTCTATCGCGGCCGAATTGATGCAGAAGCGCTCGCCGGTGGGCTCGGGGCCGTCCGGAAACACGTGCCCGAGGTGCGAACCGCAGTTGTTGCAGCGCACCTCGACGCGCACCATGCCGTGCGCCTTGTCGACCACGCGCTCGACCACTTCGCTGTTGACCGGTTCGTAGTAGCTCGGCCAGCCGCAACCGGCGTCGAACTTGGTGTCGGACTTGAACAGCGGCGTGCCGCAGCCGATGCACTTGTACTCACCGTCGGCCCACTCGTCCCAGTACTTGCCGGTGAAGGGCCGCTCGGTGGCGGCGTGGCGCGCGACCTCGAACTGCATCGGGTCGAGCTGGGCGCGCCATTCGGCGTCGGTCTTTTGCACCGGGTACTTGGTCGGATCGTCGTTCATGATGAGCAGGAGACCTCGAGTTGTTGCGCCCACTCGGGCGGAAACGCCGCATACGGCGCCGCGCTCGCGTCGTGTTCGTCGAACGGGCGTTGCAGCAGGGTCAGCACGCGCTGCGTCTCGGCGAAGTCGCCGGCCTGCGCGGCCCGGATCGCCCCTTCGGCGATGTGGTTGCGAAGCACGAACTTGGGGTTCGTGCGGTTCATCCGCAAGGCCCGCTCAGCGTCGACGCTGCCCTCGCGCGCCAGCCGCGCCGCATAGCGCAGCGCCCAGTCGTCGAACGCGAGCCGGTCGATGAACACATCGCGCACCGGCGCGTTCGGCGCGCCGGCTGCGCTCGAGAACGCGCCGAGGCGGCGAAACGTGATCGTGAAGTCGCAGCGGTCGGTGGCCATCAGGCGCAGCAGGTCGTCGGCAAGCGCACGGTCGTCGTCTTCCGCGGCGGCCAGGCCGAGCTTGGCGCGCCAGGCCGCGAGCATCGCGTCGGCGTACGCCGCCTTGTACGGCTCGAGCGACGCCAGCGCGAGGTCGGCGTCGCCGATCAGCGGCAGCAGCGCCTGCGCCAGCGCGTGCAGGTTCCAGAACGCGACGTTCGGCTGGCGCGCCCACGCGTAGCGGCCCTGCTGATCGGAGTGGTTGCAGATGTGGCCGGGGTCGAACGCGTCGAGGAAGCCGAACGGGCCGTAGTCGATCGTCAGGCCGAGCACCGACAGGTTGTCGGTGTTCATCACGCCGTGGCAGAAGCCGACCGCCTGCCACTGCGCCATCAGCGTCGCGGTGCGCCGCGCCACGGCCTCGAGCAGCGCCGCCGCCGGGTTCGCGGCGTCGCGGCCGGCCGGGTAGTGGTGCTCGATCACGAAGTCGGCGAGCTGCTGCAACTCGGCCGGATGGCCGTGGTGCGCGAAGTGCTCGAAGTGGCCGAAGCGGATGAAGCTCGGCGCCACGCGCGTGACGACCGCCGCGGTCTCGATCGTCTCGCGCCGCACCGGCAGCGCCGAGCCGGTGATGCACAGCGCGCGCGTCGTCGGGATGCCCAGCGCATGCATCGCCTCCGAGCCCAGGAACTCGCGGATCGACGAGCGCAGCACCGCGCGGCCATCGCCCATGCGCGAGTAGGGCGTGCGGCCGGCGCCCTTGAGTTGCAGCTCCATCGGCCCTGCGGGCGTGTCGAGTTCTCCGAGCCACAACGCGCGGCCGTCGCCGAGCTGGCCGGCCCAGACGCCGAACTGGTGCCCGCTGTAGACGCTCGCGAGCGGCCGCATGCCGGGCCACAGCGCGTTGCCGCTGAACACGCGCAGCGCGTCGAGCGCGGGCCGCGTCGCCCAGTCGGCGGGCAGGCCGAGGTTGCGCGCGCAATCGTCGCTGACCGCGACCCAGTGCGGATCGGGCAGCGCCTGCGCCGCCAGCTCGGTGAAGAACGCGCCACCGAGGCGATGGAAGCGGTTCGGCCAGGCGCCGAGCGAGGCCTGCGCGTCACGCAGCGATTCGTCGATGGGCGGTTCGGCCAGGTTCATCGCGGCAGTGTAGCCAGCGGGCTGCGCGGTCGTGGCGCGCAAGGGAATCGCCGCGCGCACACCACCGCGGTGCATCGGCAACGCGTGGGTCGATCGACGCCGCGGTCCCGACGGCGACAGAGCTTTGGGGTAGTCCCTGTAACCGCACGCA
>DATMIN010000103.1:0-2190 GCA_035554275.1 Burkholderiaceae bacterium | reverse complement strand
GGCCGGCGCGGCGGACAACGCCGGCCGTGCGGCCTATGCGGTCGGCAAGACCGCGCACGCGCAGCTGTCGGCCGTCTATCTGCTCGAGACCACGCGGCTGTGGCAGGGCGGCGTGCTCCTGGCAGAAGTGGCCTGGAACCGGCGGCTGAGCATCGACCGCAACCCGGCCGCGCTCGATCCGAACACCACGCGCGATGCGACCGCGTTCCGGGTCGTGTTCTCGCCGGCGTACTACCAGGTGCTTTCGGGCCTGGACATCAACATCCCGATCGGGCTGGGCTACAACCCGCAGGGCAAGTCGTCGGCGATCTTCGCCTTCAACGGCGGCGTCAAGCACGGCGGCGACTTCAGCATCGGCGTGACCGGCGAGTACGAGCAGGTCTGGACGTTCGGCCTGAACTACGTCCACTACATCGGCCGCGAGAACTCGTTCCTGACGCCGCCGAATTCCCCCGCGGCGTTCCTGTCGTACGACCAGTCGCTGCGGGACCGCAACTTCTTGTCGCTGAACCTCAAGCGCACCTTCTGATCCGGAGACACCCATGATCATCCGCCACAAAACCGTCATCGCTGCGGCCTGCAGCTCAATCCTCGCAACGCTGTCGGGTCTGGCGTGGCCGGCGGTGACCGCCGAGGAAGCCGCCCGGCTGAAGACGACGCTGACGCCCCTCGGCGGGGAAAAGGCCGGCAACAAGGAGGGCACCATCCCCGCCTGGAGCGGCGGATTGACACAGGCCCCTGCCGGCTACAAGAACGGAGCGCCCCGGCCCGACTTCTTCGCCGATGAGAAGCCGGTGCTCGTCATCACCGGCAAGAACGTCGACCAATACGCCGACAAGCTGGGCGAGACGACGAAGGCGCTGCTGAAGAAGCACGCCGACTACCGGGTCGACGTCTATCCGACCCACCGCACGGCGGCCGCGCCGCAGTGGGTCTACGACAACACGTTCAAGAACGCCACGCGCGCAAAGACTTCGAAGGGCGGCGAGAAGATGGAGAACGCCTTCGGCGGCGTGCCCTTCCCGATCCCGCAGACCGGGTCTGAAGCGCTGTGGAACGCACGCACCGCGTGGAGCGGTGAAGACTCGGTGGTGCCTGCCACCACGTGGATCGTGACGGCCCAGGGCAAGCGCCTGATGGCCTCGAAGTACGAGACCTGGTACACCTATCCGTACTACACGAAGGACGGCAGCCCCGAGAAGTTCGACGGCTTCTACGCCAAGTACAAGCTGCTGACCCAGGAGCCGGCCTCCAAGGCTGGCGAGGGCATCCTGAACTGGCAGGCCGCGGAGAGCGACAAGACCGACGTCTGGCAATACCTGGTCGGACAGCGCCGCGTGCGGCGTTCGCCTTCCATTGCGTACGACACGCCGAACTTCATCACCTCGGGCATCGGCTTCTTCGATGAGGCCTTCGGGTTGTACGGGCCGATCGACCGCCACGAAGTGAAGCTCGTCGGCAAGAGGGAGATGTACGTCCCCTACAACGCCAACAAGGCGGCGCTGGCCACGCCGGAACAGATCCTCGGGCCGAAATTCCTGAACCCCGACCTCGTGCGCTGGGAGCTCCATCGCGTGTGGGTGGTGGAGGCCACGCTGCGCGAAGGCAAGCGCCATGTCGTGCCCAAGCGCGTGTACTACATCGACGAGGACAGCTGGAACATCCTGATGATCGACGGCTGGGACGCGAAGGGCGAACTCTGGCGCGGGCAGTACGTGCTGCCGCTGCTGGCGCCGGACATCCCCGCGGTGATCGGCAACATCGTGAACTGGGGCAGCTACAACGTCCAGACCGGCGAGTACTACATGAGCGTCGCCACGATCGGCCAGCCGACCCAGTTCCGCATCGAACCGCGCCGCCCCGACGGGTTCTGGACCCCGGAGAGCCTGGCCAACGAAGGTGCCCGCTGATGGCCGATCACGCTCGTCGCCGGTTCGTCGGATGGCTTGCCATCGGCGCCGCCGCAGGCGCGGCCCCGGCCGCGGCGGCACAGACCTTCGACGTCCTGCGCCGGCCTTCGCTCGTCTCCGCCAAGTCGGCGGGCTCGGCGATGCTGGCCATTGCGCGCGCCGGCAAGCGCCTCGTGGCGGTGGGCGAACGGGGTGTCGTGCTGCTCTCGGATGACGATGGCAGCACGTGGCGGCAGGGCCGCGCAGCGGCCAGCGCCACGCTCACGGCGCTGCACTTCGC
>DATMIN010000102.1:0-3721 GCA_035554275.1 Burkholderiaceae bacterium | reverse complement strand
CGCGCTCGGCGTGCTCGCCGCGCTCGGCGAGGGCGCGCTGGCCGGGCTCGAGGCCGACGGCACACTCGCGACGCGGCCGGCGGCCACGCCGCTGACGGTGGCGCTGGCGTTCCAGTGGCTGGTGGTCGGGTGCGGCGCGGTCGGCGGCGCGCTGATCGCGCGCGTGCTGCAGCGCTACCTGCACGCCGCGGCGCAGCGCGAGCAGCGCTTTCGCGGCCTGCTGCGAACCGCCGCCGACTGGTACTGGGAGCAGGACCGTCAGTTCCGCTTCACCCGCGTCGCACGCGCCGACGGCGCCGACGACGACACGCTCGACCTCAGCCGCCCAGGCACGCCGGCCTGGGACCCGATGCGCGCCGGCCTCGACGACGAGGCGCTCGACGCCTACCGCGCCGACCTCGAGGCGCACCAGCCGTTCAGCGGCGTGCTGGTGCGCAGCCGCGAGGGCGCGCGGCTGCGCACGATCAGCGTCAGCGGCGCGCCGCAGTTCGATGCCGGCGGCGCGTTCACCGGCTACTGGGGCGTGGCGCGCGACGTGACCGACGAGGCCGCGTCGCAGCGCGCGATCGCCGCGAGCGAGACGCGCTACCGCGAGCTGTTCGCGCGCTCGCCGTCGCCGCTGCTCCTGCACCGGCGCGGCATCGTCGCCGACGCGAACGAGGCGGCCGCGCGGTTGTTCGGCTACCCGGACACCGCGGCGCTGCGCGGCTCCGACATCGTCGAGCTGTTCCCTGCCGGGCCGACGCGCGAGCGCGTCGTCGAGCGACTCGCGCAGCTCGAGGCGCTGCCGCTCGGCGAGGGCCTGCCGGTGGCCGACTTCACGCTGCGCGCCGTCGACGGCCGGCCGCTCAGCGTGCAGGCCACCGGCGTGCGCGTCGACACCCCGAGCGGCCCGGCGAACCTGTCGATCTTCTTCGACATCACCGCGCGCAAGGCGGCCGAAGGCGCGCTGCGGCGCTCCGAGGCGATGCTGTCGCACCTGTTCGCGACCAGCCCCGACTGCATCGCGCTGATCGAGGTGGCGACCGGCCGCTTCGCGATGGTCAACCCGGCGTTCTGCCGGCTCACCGGCTACCGCGCCGACGAGGTCGTCGGCCGCACCGGCGGCGAGTTCGGCCTGTGGCTCGACCCGCAGCAGCCCGAGCGGCTGCTCGCGCAGCTCGGCCGCGACGGCACGGTGCTCGAGATGCCGGCGCTGTTCGTCGCGAAGTCGGGCGCGCTGGTGTCGATGCTGCTCGCGGCCGGGCGCTTCGCGATGGACCGCCACGACTACCTCGTCGTCAACGCCCGCGACGTGACCGAGAGCGAGCGCACGCGGCTGCAGCACAGCGCGATCCTCGAGCGCGCCTCGATCGGCATCGCGTTCACGCGCGACGGCCGCTTCGTGCAGGCCAACCCGTTCTTCGAGCGCATGCTCGGCTGGGCGCCGGGGTCGCTGATCGGCCAGAGCGGCGCGGTCGTGTGGTCGAGCGCCGCCGAGCACCGCGAGATCGGCGCGCTCGCCGCGCCGCTGCTGTCGGCGGGCCAGCCGTTCGCGATCGAGCGCCTGCTGCAGCGCCGCGATGGCAGCGCGTTCTGGTGCCGGCTGCTCGGCCAGGCGGTCGACCGCGTCGACCCGGCGCGCGGCGGCACGATCTGGATCGCCGAGGACGTGACCGAGCGCCGCCGCCTCGACGCGGCGCTGGCCGCCGCGCGCGACGCCGCCGAGGCCGCGAGCCGTGCGAAGAGCGCGTTCCTCGCCAACACCAGCCACGAGATCCGCACGCCGCTGAACGGCCTGCTCGGCCTGGCGCGGCTGGCGTTGCGCGACGACCTGCCCGAGGTGCGGCGGCGCCAGTACCTGGCGCAGATCGTCGAGAGCGCGAAGGCCCTGGCCGACATCATGTCGGATGTGCTCGACGTGTCGAAGATCGAGGCCGGCAAGCTCACCCTCGACGCGACGCCGTTCGACCTGCGCGAGACGCTGACCGCCGTGTACCACGCCTACGATTCGCTCGCCGAGGTCAAGGGCCTGGCGCTGCGCCTGACGATCGACGAGCGGCTGCCGGCCACGGTGCGCGGCGACCCGGTGCGGGTGCGCCAGATCCTGTCGAACTTCATCACCAACGCGCTCAAGTTCACCGAGCGCGGCGAGGTGCGCATCGAGGTCACGCGCGGCGAAGGCGGCACGGTGCGGCTGGCCGTGGCCGACACCGGCCCCGGCGTCGACCGCCCGACGCAGGCGCTGCTGTTCAAGCCGTTCTCGCAGGGCGACAGCTCGACGACGCGGCGCTTCGGCGGCACCGGCCTGGGCCTGTCGATCTGCCGCGAGCTGGCGGCGCTGATGGGCGGCGCGGTCGGCGTCGACAGCCGGCCCGGCGCGGGCAGCACCTTCTGGGCCGAGCTGCCGTTGCCCGGCGCCCCGCCGGCGCCGCGCCCGGCCGACGACGCCGCGCCGCACAGCCTGGACGGCCTGCACGTGCTGATGGCCGAGGACAACCCGGTCAACATGATGATCGCGGTGGCGATGCTCGAGCACTGGGGCGTGCGCGTCGCGCAGGCCGGCGACGGGCGCGCGGCCGTCGATGCGGTGCACGCGGCAGCGCGCGACGGCGAGCCGTTCGACGCGGTGCTGATGGACGTGCAGATGCCGGTGATGGGCGGCCACGACGCGGCCCGCGAGCTGCGCCGGCACTACGAGACGCTGCCGATCATCGCGCTCACCGCCGCGGCGCTGGTCTCGGAGCGCGAGGAGGCGCTGGCCGCTGGCATGGACGAGTTCCTCACCAAGCCGATCGACGCGAACAAGCTGCGCCGCACCCTCGCCGAGGTGGTGCAGCGGCGCGCCCGGGCGCGCGCCTGAGCGCGGGTCAGACGCTCAGCGGCAGCGCGCGCCGGCGCTGGCCGGTCAGCACGAACAGCGCGTTCGCCACGGCCGGCGCGATCGGCGGCGTGCCCGGCTCGCCGACACCGCCCGGCGGCCGCGTGCTCGGCACGAGGTGGGTCTCGATGCGCGGCGTCTCGCGCAGCGTCACGACCGGGTAGCTCGGGAAGTTGGTCTGGCGCACGACGCTGGCCTCGATGTCGATGCGGCCGTACAGCGCCGCGCTCAGGCCGAACACGATGCCGCCCTCCAGCTGCTGCGCGACGATGCCGGGGTTGACCACCGTGCCGACGTCGGCCGCGCAGACGACGCGCCGCACGCGCGGCCGGCCGGCCTCGATCGACACCTCGGCGACCTGCGCGACGATGCTGCCGAAGCTCTCGTGCAGCGCGACGCCGCGCGCCACGCCGGCCGGCAACGGCTGGCCCCAGCCGGCGCGCTCGGCCGCGAGCCTGAGCACCGCGGCGTGGCGTGGCGCATCGCCGAGCAGCGCGAGGCGGAACGCGACCGCGTCCTGCTTGGCTTCGGCCGCGAGCTCGTCGATGAAGCACTCGGCGAAGAACGCGTTGTGCGAGTGGCCGACCGAGCGCCAGTAGCCGACCGGCACGCCGCTCTTCGTCGCGACGTGCGCCATGCGCTGGTTCGCGATGCCGTACGGCAGATCGATCAGGCCCTCGGCCGCGGTCTTGTCGGGCAGATCGAGCGGGCCGGCAAGGAGCGGCAGGCCGCGCTCGAGCCAGCGCGGCGTGATCGCGTCGCCGGCGCTGGTGATCGACAGCGCCGTGGGCATCCCCTGCGCGTCGAGGCTGGCGCGCAGCACGGCCACGCCGGCGGGGCGGTAGAAGTCGTGGGTGAAAT
>DATMIN010000101.1:0-2255 GCA_035554275.1 Burkholderiaceae bacterium | reverse complement strand
GCGCCGCGCCGCGCTCGGCCGCGAAGCGCGCGGCCAGGCCCTCGACGGTGCCGCGCAGCTCGATCGCGTCGACGATGTCGGCCTCGGAGAAATCGCGCACCGCGTAGCCGCCCGACGGCAGCGTGTCGAGCAGCCCTTCCTCGGCCAGCCGCACCAGCGCGAGCCGCACCGGCGTGCGCGAGACACCGAGCCGCTCGACCAGCCACAGCTCGGCGATGCGCGCGCCCGGCCGCAGCTCGCCACCGAGGATCAGCTCGCGCAGCGCGAGCTGGGCCTTGACGGCCTGCGACGGCGCGGCGGCCGGCGCGGCGGCGGCGGCGCTCGCCGGGGTGGTGGCTGACGCGAGCGCCATCACGCCGCCGGGCGCAGCGGGATCACGCGCGGGCCGCCGCTTTCGCGCGCGATCATCTTGTCGATCAGGCGGCGCATCCACATCGAGCCGGCGTCGATGTTGAGGTTGTAGAAGGTGTGGTTCGGGTGCGCCTCGATCGAGCGCTGCTGCGCTTCGAGCACGAGTTCGTCCTCGCGGAAGATCGTCGCCACGCCCTCGCGCAGCTCGTGCGTCAGGCGCTGGTCGGCCAGGGCGTAGTTGCGCGCGAAGGCCCAGAAGTACAGGCAGGTGGTCTCGGTCTCGGGCGTGATCGTGTTCAGCACGTAGCCGTTGACGCCGCGGCCGCGGTCGCCGGGCGCGTCGCCCACCGGCCGCGCGCCGCTGCCGGCCTCGGCCACGCCGACATCGATCGCGATCGTCGCCGGCGCCTCGAAGCGGATGATCTGCCAGCGGTCGACGCGGCCCGCGTAGCCGCGGCCGTGGCGGATCTGCGCGGCCCAAAACGGCGGCGCCTCGATGTCTTCCAGCCAGCGCGTGACGGTCGCGGTGCGGTCGCCGTGGGTCGCGACGAACGGTGCCTCGGCGAGCGCGGCCTGGCCGATCGACGAGCCGTGCACGTAGGTCTCGTGGGTCAGGTCCATCAGGTTGTCGAGCACGAGGCGGTAGTCGCAGGCGACGCGCAGCATCTTGCCGTCGCCGGCCCAGGCCGGGTCGTCGTTCCAGTGCAGATCGGGCACGAGCGCCGGGTCGGCCAGCGCCGGGTCGCCGGGCCAGATCCAGACGAAGCGGTGCCGCTCCAGTGCCGGAAAGCTGCGCACGCAGGCCGATGGGTTCAGCGTCTCCTGCGACGGCATCCTGGTGCAGCGGCCGTCGGCGTTGTAGACCAGGCCGTGGTAGCCGCAGGTCACCTCGTCACCGTCGAGCCGCCCCTTCGACAGCGGCAGCAGCCGGTGCCAGCAGGCGTCTTCGAGCACCGCCGGCGTACCGTCGAGGCGGCGAAACAGCACCAGCGCGCGGTTGCAGACGGTGCGCGCGAGCAGCTCGCGCTTGAGCTCTGTGTCGTAGGCGGCGGCATACCAGGCGTTGAGCGGGAAGGTGGTGGCGGACATCGCAACTCCGGGCCGTTTCTGTATACAGCGATCGATTCTGCGCGCACGATCTTCGCCATTTAACTCGGGTTATCCCGTATCACAACGACATCTCTGTATCCAACAATGGTGGCTCGAACGAACCGGAGATGCCCGATGACCACCCGCACCGCACCGCCCTTCCGCGCCGACCATGTCGGCAGCTTCCTGCGCCCGAAATTCCTGCTCGATGCGCGCGAGCAGCGCGCCAACGGCGAGATCACCGCCGAGCAATTGCGCGCGGTCGAAGACCGGGCGATCACCGAGATCGTCAAGTTCCAGGACGACGTGGGCCTGCAGTCGATCACCGACGGCGAGTTCCGCCGCACCTACTTTCACATCGACTTTCTCGAGCAGCTCGGCGGCGTCAAGACCGACATCCCGGTGACGATCGTCAAGCCCGACGGCAGCGAGGAACTGGCGCCGCCGGTGATGCGCGTGGTCGGCAAGGTCGAGCACCTGAAGGACATCCAGCGCGCCGACTTCGAGTACCTGAAGAGCCAGGTGGGCGCCGGCCGCACGCCGAAGGTCACGATCCCGTCGCCGACGATGCTGCACTTCCGCGGCGGCCGCGCGGGCATCAGCAAGCAGCACTACCCCGAGCTCGACCCGGCGTTCTACGACGACGTGGCCAAAGCCTACGGTGACGAGCTGAAATCGCTCGCCGCCGCCGGCTGCACCTACGTGCAGATGGACGACACCAACCTCGCCTACCTGTGCGACGACAAGATGCGCGAGGCGGCGCGCAGCCGCGGCGACGACCCGAACGAGCTGCCGCACCGCTACGCGATGTTCAT
>DATMIN010000100.1:0-2229 GCA_035554275.1 Burkholderiaceae bacterium | reverse complement strand
TCGCAGATCGATGACGGCCTGCGCGCGCAGTGCCGCGCCCGGCTGGCACGCGAAGGCGCGCCGCCGAAGCCCGCGCCCTGAGCGCGCCGCGATCCGGCCGCGAGGCTGCCGATAATCGCGGCATGTTCGATCTCGACGCGTACTTCGCCCGCATCGGCCTCACCCCCACCTCGCGCGAGCCGAGCCTCGCGCTGCTCGAAGCGATCTGCGCCGCGCACCCGGCGGCGATCCCGTTCGAGAACCTCGACGCGTTCACCGGCCGTGCGCCGCAGCTCGCGCCGGCGGCGCTGCAGGCCAAGCTCGTCGGCCAGCGCCGCGGCGGCTACTGCTTCGAGCAGAACGCGCTGCTGCGGCTCGCGTTGCTCGAGCTCGGCTTCGACGTCACCGCGCTCGCCGCGCGCGTCGTCTGGGGCAGCGCGCCCGACGCGCCGCGCCGGCCGCGCACCCACATGCTGCTGCTCGTCGCGCTGCCCGCGCAGCCCGCCGAGCGCTTCCTCGTCGACGCCGGCTTCGGCGGCCACCTGATCGACGCGCCGCTGCGCTTCGAGCCGGGTCGGGTGCAGCGCACGCCGTCGGGCACCGAGCGCATCGTGCACGACGGCGCCGAGTACGCGCTCGAGGCCGCGCTGCCCGCCGGCTGGGCCGCCACCTACCGCTTCACGCTCGAGCCGCAGACGCCGGTCGACTACGAGCCGCTCAACTGGTACACGGCGACGCGGCCCGGCGGCCTGTTCGTCCACAACCTGAAGCTCGAGCGGCTGACGCGCGGGCTGCGCGCCGGGCTGCTGAACGACCAGCTCACGCTGCGCCCGAGCGGCGCGCCGGTGCAATCGCGCCGGGTCGAATCGGCGGCCGACCTCGCGCAAGTGCTCGAGCAGGTGTTCGGCATCGAGCCGCCGGTGTCGGCTGCAGCGTTGTTCGATCGCGTGCCCAAGGGCCTTGACGGCCCGCACCTGCCCACCGCATAGCGACGCACAGCGCGCCTGAGGAACACCCTCTTGCGCCGGCACGTTGACCGCGGTATCACTGCGGCTGGCGGCCCGTTGCGGTCGACCCGCACTGACTCGCCGATGGATGCCTCCCCTGCCGCCCCGCGCAAACCGTTCTACAAATCGCTGTACCTGCAGGTCGTGATCGCGATCGTGATCGGCGTGCTGCTCGGCCACTTCGCGCCGGCCACCGGCGAGGCGATGAAGCCGCTCGGCGACGGCTTCATCAAGCTGATCAAGATGATCATCGCGCCGATCATCTTCTGCACCGTCGTCGTCGGCATCGCCGGCATGGAGGACATGAAGAAGGTCGGCAAGACCGGCGGCCTGGCGCTGCTGTACTTCGAGATCGTCTCGAGCATCGCGCTGGTGGTCGGCCTGGTGGTGATCAACATCGTGCAGCCCGGCACCGGCATGAACATCGACCCGGCCTCGCTCGACACCAAGGGCATCGCCGCGTACACCGGCCCGGGCAAGATGGCGTCGACGACCGACTTCCTGCTGAACGTGATCCCGAGCACGGTGGTCGACGCGTTCGCGAAGGGCGAGATCCTGCAGGTGCTGCTGTTCGCGGTGATGTTCGGCTTCGCGCTGCACAAGTTCGGCGGTCGCGGCACGCTGGTGTTCGACTTCATCGAGAAGTTCTCGCACGTGCTGTTCGGCATCGTCGGCTACATCATGCGCGTGGCGCCGATCGGCGCGTTCGGCGCGATGGCGTTCACGATCGGCAAGTACGGCGTGGCCTCGCTGCTGTCGCTGGGCGCGCTGATGGCGACGTTCTACACGACCTGCCTGATCTTCATCTTCGTCGTGCTCGGCACGATCGCCCGCTTCAACGGCTTCTCGATCTGGAAGTTCATCAAGTACATCAAGGAAGAGCTGCTGATCGTGCTCGGCACGTCGTCGAGCGAATCGGTGCTTCCGCGGATGATGGCGAAGATGGAGAACCTGGGGGCGAAGAAGTCGGTCGTCGGCCTGGTGATCCCGACCGGCTACTCGTTCAACCTCGACGGCACCTGCATCTACCTGACCATGGCCGCCGTCTTCCTCGCCCAGGCGACCAACACGGACCTGTCGCTCGGGCAGGAGCTCGGCCTGATCGGCATCCTGCTGCTGACCTCCAAGGGCGCCGCGGGCGTGACCGGCTCGGGCTTCATCGTGCTGGCCGCCACGCTCTCCTCCCTCGGGACGGTGCCGGTCGCCAGCATCGCGCTGATCCTCGGCGTCGACCGCTTCATGT
>DATMIN010000099.1:0-10373 GCA_035554275.1 Burkholderiaceae bacterium | reverse complement strand
GCAGTTTCGCAGCACCATCACGCAGGTCTCGTCGATGTCGAGCGACTCGTCGTCGATGCGGGCATGGAAGTCGTCGGAGTTCTCGAACACGACCGCGCGGCCCTTGTGCTGCATCAGCGCCGGCGTCGACGCGCTCGGCTTGATGACCGCGCCGCGCGGCGCGAGGTTGCCGCGCAGCACCGCGATGCCGGCGTTGGCCTTGAACGGCGCGTCGAACTTGTGGATCACCGCGGGGTTGTCGTTGCGCGCGTCGGCGATGTTCTCGCGCACCGTGCGGCCGCTCGCCGTGACGTGCTCGAGGTGCAGCACGGCAGCGATCTCCTGCATCACCGCCGGCAGCCCGCCGGCGTAGCAGAAGTCTTCCATCAGGTACTGGCCCGAGGGCTGCAGGTTCACCAGGCACGGCAGCTCGCTCGCGAGGCGGTCGAAGTCGTCGATCGTCAACTTCACGCCGAGCCGGCCGGCGATCGCGATCAGGTGGATCACCGCATTGGTCGAGCCGCCGATCGCGGCGAGCGTCTTGATCGCGTTCTCGAACGCCTCGCGCGTCAGGATCGACGAGAGCGTCTGGTCGCGGTGCACCATCTCGACGATGCGCCGCCCGGCCATCCGCGCGAGCACGTTGCGGCGCCCGTCGACGGCCGGGTAGGCGGCGTTGCCGGGCAGCCCGACGCCGAGCGCCTCGACCATGCTGGCCATCGTGCTCGCGGTGCCCATCGTCATGCAGTGGCCGTGGCTGCGGTGCATGCAGCTCTCGGCCTCGAAGAAGTCGGCGAGCTTCAGCGTGCCGGCGCGCACCTGCTCGCTCATGCTCCACACGCCGGTGCCCGAGCCGAGCTCCTGGCCGCGCCACTTGCCGTTCAGCATCGGCCCGCCGGAGACGCCGATCGTCGGCAGGTCGACGCTGCTCGCGCCCATCAGCAGCGCCGGCGTCGTCTTGTCGCAGCCCATCAGCAGCACGACGCCATCGATCGGGTTGCCGCGAATGCTCTCTTCCACGTCCATCGACGCGAGGTTGCGATAGAGCATCGCGGTCGGCCGCAGCAGCGTCTCGCCCAGGCTCATCACCGGGAACTCGAGCGGGAAGCCGCCGGCTTCGTACACGCCGATCTTGACCTGCTCGGCCAACGTTCTGAAATGCGAGTTGCACGGCGTCAGCTCGCTGAAGGTGTTGCAGATGCCGATCACCGGCCGGCCGTCGAACTGGTCGTGCGGCACGCCCTTGCCCTTGACCCAGCTGCGGTAGGCGAAGCCGTCGCGGTCCTGGCGGCCGAACCATTGCTGGCTGCGCAGCTCGGAAGGCTTCTTCTTCGGTGTCGAATCGTTACTCATCGCTGCTCGGTTTCCCGGTGTTGTGCTGGGACGGTCCTCATACTATGGTACGACGATTGATCCTGCCCACCGCTGAAAACCCGGGAGCCCCGCCTTGCCGTCACCGATCGAAATCCTCGCCGTCGCGAACCCGCCGCCGTTCCTGCTCGAGCCGCTGCAGGCGAAGTACACGGTGCACCAGCGGCTGCACGAATCCGACCCGGCCGCGTTCGCGGCCGCGGCGCCACGCATCCGCGCGATCGCGGCGAGCGGCGAGTCGAAGGTCGGTGCGGCGCTGATCGCGCAATTGCCGGCGCTCGAGGTGATCTCGGTGATGGGCGTCGGCTACGACGGCATCGATGTCGCGGCCGCGAAGGCACGCGGCGTGGTGGTCACCCACACGCCCGCGGTGCTCAACGACGACGTGGCCGATCTCGCGCTCGCGCTGATGCTCGCGTGGGCCCGCCAGATCCCGCGTGCCGACCGCTTCGTGCGCGCCGGCGAGTGGTCGAAGGGGCCGCTGCCGCTCGGGCGCAAGCTCTCGGGGGCGCGCGTCGGCATCGTCGGCATGGGGCGCATCGGCCAGGCGATCGCGCAGCGCGCCGCGGCGTTCAACATGACGATCGCCTACACCGCGCGCAGCCCCAAGCCGGCGCTGCCGCACGCCTACCTGCCGAGCGCTGCGGCACTCGCCGCGCAGAGCGACTACCTCGTCGTGATCACGCCCGGCGGCGCCGCCACCAAGCACCTGATCGATGCCGAGGTGCTGGCCGCGCTCGGCCCGCAGGGCTGCCTCGTCAACGTCGCGCGCGGCTCGGTCGTCGACGAGGCGGCGCTGATCGAGGCGCTGCGCTCGGGCACCATCGCCGGCGCCGCGCTCGACGTGTTCGAGGCCGAGCCGAACGTGCCGGCCGCGCTGCGCGAGATGGACAACGTGGTGCTGGTGCCGCACATCGGCAGCGCGACCGCGCAGACGCGTCGCGCGATGGCCGATCTCGCGTTCGCCAACCTCGACGCCAAGCTCTGCGGCCAGTCGGTCCACACGCCGGTGCCCGAATGCGCGTGAGCGGCATGTTCAGACCGGCCCGCGGCCTCGGGAAAGTCCGCACAGGCCGCCCTTTCAAACATCATACGATCACATGATAAGCAACCACCCGGCCCGGCCGGAGGAGACACGCGCATGACCTCGAAGCAACTGATCGCCGGCCTGCTCGGCACCGCCGTGGCGGCCGCCGCGCTGTTCGGCGCGACGCCGGCGCTGGCCCAGCAGGAGAAGCTCACCGTCTGGTGGGTCAAGGGCTTCTACAAGTCGGAAGACGACGCCCTGTTCGCGGCGATCAAGAAGTTCGAGGCCAAGCACCCGAAGATCAAGATCGAGCTGTCGCAGTACCCGATCCAGGACATGATCCCGAAGACGGTGTCGGCGCTCGACAGCGGCAGCCCGCCCGACGTGGCGTATGCCGACGTCTACGACTTCCAGGTCACCGCGAAGTGGGCGTTCGACGGCAAGCTCGAAGACATCAGCAGCGTGATCAACCCGATCCGCGCGCGCTTCGCGCCGAACACCGTCGAGACCACGTTCCTCTACAACGACCAGGCCAAGACGCGCGCGTACTACGCGTTCCCGATCAAGCAGCAGACCATGCACATCGAGTACTGGTCCGACATGCTGGCCGACGCGGGCTTCAAGGACACCGACATCCCGACCACCTGGAAGGAGTATTGGAGTTTCTGGTGCGAAAAGGTGCAGCCGGCCTACCGCAGCAAGAGCGGCACGCGCGGCTACGGCATCGGCATGCCGATGGGGGTCGATTCGAGCGATTCGTTCTACTCGTTCCTGACCTTCATGGACGCGTACAACGTCAAGCTCGTCAACGACTCCGGCAAGCTGCTGGTCGACGACCCGAGCGTGCGCCAGGGCCTGATCGGCGCGCTGACCGACTACGTGATGCCGTACCAGAAGGGCTGCACGCCGCCGTCGAGCACGAGCTGGAAGGATCCGGACAACAACGTCGCCTTCCACAACAAGACGACGGTGATGACGCACAACGCGACGATCTCGATCGCCGCGAAGTGGCTCGACGACATGAACAACGCGACGCTCACCGAAGAGCAGCGCGCGACCGCGAAGAAGAATTACACCGAGCTGATCCGCACGGCCGGCTTCCCGAGCAAGCCCGATGGCGGCAAGATGGTCTACCGCACCGCGGTCAAGACCGGCGTGATCTTCGGCGGCGCGAAGAACAAGGCCGCGGCCAAGCAGTTCGTCTCGTTCCTGATGGAGGAAGAGAACCTGACGCCGTACGTCGAGGGCTCGCTCGGGCGCTGGTTCCCGGTGATGAAGGCGGCGCAGGAGCGGCCGTTCTGGCAGGCCGACCGGCATCGCCTATCGGTCTACAACCAGTACAAGGCCGGCACCGTGACGTTCGAGTTCACGAAGAACTACAAGTTCACCGTGCTCAACAACGAGAACGTCTGGGCCAAGGCGATGAACCGCGTGATCAACGAGAAGGTGCCGGTCGACAAGGCGGTCGACGAGATGATCGCGCGCATCAAGACGGTCGCCGGCCAGTAGCAGCGAGCGCGATGGGTTCGACATGAGCACGGTCATCGGCGCGGCACCCGCGGGCACGGCGCCGGCGCGCGCGCGCGCGCCAGACCGCTGGCAGACGTGGGGCCGGCTGCTGGTCGCGCCGTACCTGCTGGTGTTCCTCGTGTTCGTGCTCTACCCGGTCGGCTACGGCCTGTGGCTGGCGCGGCACCCGCAGAGCTACGTCAAGCTCTTCGAGGACCCGATCTTCTTCAGCAGCGTGATCAACACGCTGATCTTCCTGATCGTCGCGATCAACATCAAGATGGTGATCGCGCTGGTGCTGTCGGGCTTCTTCGTGACCGAGCGCTGGTGGATCAAGGTCATGTCGCTGATCTTCATCCTGCCGTGGGCGCTGCCGTCGATCCCGACGATCCTGTCGGTGCGCTTCATGCTCAACCCCGAGTGGGGCGTGATCAACACGTTGATCTTCAAGCTGACCGGCGCCGACGGCCCGAACTGGCTGAACCACCCGCCGCTCGCGCTCGGCTTCGCGATGGTGATGCACGTGTGGAAGTCGCTGCCGTTCTGGACGTTGATCCTGATCGCCGGGCGCCTGGCGATTCCGGCCGAGCAGTACGAGGCGGCGTCGGTCGACGGCGCGACGAACTGGCAGAAGTTCCGCTTCATCACCTGGCCGGCGATGCGCACGCTCTACGTCACCTCGCTGATCCTGTCGATGATCTGGACGCTCGGCGATTTCAACAGCGTCTACCTGCTCACCGGCGGCGGCCCGGCCGACCTGACGCACGTGCTCGCCACGCTCGGCATCCGCTACCTGCGCCTGGACCAGGTCGATCTGTCGATGGCGTCGATCGTGGTCGCGATGCCGTTCGTGCTGCCGCTGGTCTACTTCATGATGAAGCGGCTGTCGAAGTGAAGCGCAGGCCATGAAAGCCAAGACCTGGAGGGCCGTCACCACCGAGGCCAAGCTGCTGCTGATCGGCATCCCGCTGTTCCTGTGGACGATCATCCCGGTCTACCACCTGTTCCTGTTCGCGATCTCGTCGAAGGATTCGGCCACCTCCGGGCGCCTGTGGCCGAAGGAGCCGACGCTGCAGAACTTCGCGACCGTGTTCCACCAGCGCCACTTCTATCTCGACCACTTCTGGATCCAGCTCTGGAACTCGGTGCTGATCGCGGTCGCGGTCGCGGCGATCACGCTGTTCGTCGCCACCGCGGCCGCGTTCGCGATCAGCCGGCTGAAGGTGCGCGGCGGGCGCACGGTGATGAATCTGGCGCTGTTCACCTACTTCATCCCGGCCGCCTTCCTCGCGGTGCCGATGTACAAGACGATGGGCAACTACGGGCTGCTCAACAGCCAGTGGGCGCTGATCCTGGCGATGGTGACGATCGCGTCGCCGTACTGCATCTGGGTGCTGAAGCAGGCCTCCGACAAGCTGCCGTACGAGCTCGACGAGGCCGCGCGCATGGACGGCGCCTCGCCGCTGCAACTCTTTCGCCTCGTCTACCTGCCGCTGATGGTGCCGTCGCTGGTGGCGGTGGGCACCTACGCGCTGCTGCT
This sequence comes from Burkholderiaceae bacterium, assembly GCA_035554275.1. Classification (GTDB taxonomy): domain Bacteria; phylum Pseudomonadota; class Gammaproteobacteria; order Burkholderiales; family Burkholderiaceae_C; genus LMDS01. The sequence goes on along the minus strand of DATMIN010000099.1, from coordinate 4,947 downwards.
GGCGTGGAACGAATACCTGTACGCGTTCCTGCTGCTGTCGAACGACAAGAGCGTGACGCTCGCGGTGGCGCTCGGCAACTTCCTCTCGGCCGACGATTCGCCGTGGGAGCTGCTGATGGCCACCGGGCTCATCTACGCGCTGCCGCCGGCGGCGATCTACTACGCGTTCAAGCGCTACATGGTTGGCGGCCTGACGGCCGGCGCCGTGAAGAGCTGAGCGCGGCGACCACTCCGACGAGGATTCGCGCATGGCATCGGTCGGCTTCCGCAATGTCCAGAAGGCCTACGGGCCGGTCAAGGTCATCCACGGCATCGGCTTCGACATCGCCGACGGCGAATTCGTCGTGCTCGTCGGCCCGTCGGGCTGCGGCAAGAGCACGCTGCTGCGCATGCTCGCCGGGCTCGAAGAGATCAGCGGCGGCGAGATCTCGATCGACGGCAAGGTCGTCAACGACCTCGAATCGAAGGACCGCGACATCGCGATGGTGTTCCAGAGCTACGCGCTGTACCCGCACATGACGGTGCGCGAGAACATGGGCTTCAGCCTGCGCCTGCGCGACGCCGACAAGGCGCTCACCGCGAAGCGCGTCGACGACGCGGCGCGCATCCTCAATCTCGACAAGCTGCTCGACCGCCACCCGCGCGAGCTCTCGGGCGGCCAGCGCCAGCGCGTCGCGATGGGCCGCGCGATCGTGCGCGACCCGAAGGTGTTCCTGTTCGACGAGCCGCTCTCCAACCTCGACGCGAAACTGCGCGTCGCGATGCGTGCCGAGATCAAGGCGCTGCACCAGCGCCTGAAGACCACGACCGTCTACGTCACGCACGACCAGATCGAGGCGATGACGATGGCCGACCGCATCGTCGTGATGCACGACGGCATCATCGAGCAGATCGGCACGCCGCTCGAGCTGTACGACCGGCCGGGCAACCTTTTCGTCGCGCAATTCATCGGCTCGCCGGCGATGAATGTCGTCGAGGGCACGCTCGAAGGCTCCGGCGGCAGCACCGAGGTCGCCGCGGCCGGCACGCGCTGGCCGGTGCCGGCGCAGGTGAACGGCACGCCCGGCCAGGCGGTGCACTACGGCATCCGCCCCGGCGACGTGCACCTCGCGCCGACCGGCCAGGGGATCGCGGCGCGCGTGATCGTCGTCGAGCCCACCGGCGCCGAGACCGAGCTGCTGCTGCAGGTCGGGCCGGATGATCGAGGTGTGCAGTTGGTCGTCGTGATCCACGGCCGCACCGCGGCCAGGCCCGACGAGACCGTCTACCTCGCGATCGACACCGACAAGGCGCACGTCTTCGACAGCGCCAGCGGCCGGCGCCTGGGCTGAACCGTGGCCAGCCCTACCGCACCGCTGGTGGTCGTGATGGGCGTGGCCGGCAGCGGCAAGTCGACCGTGGGGCGGCTGCTCGCGCTGCGGCTGCAGGCCGAGTTCCTCGAGGGCGACGAGCTGCACCCGCCGCGCAATGTCGAGCGCATGGCCGCCGGCATCCCGCTGACCGACAACGACCGCCGCGACTGGCTGCTCGAGATCGCGCAGCAGCTCGCCGACGCGCGCGCCGGGCAGCATCGGCTCGTCGTCTCGTGCTCGGCGCTGAAGCGCAGCTACCGCGACGTGCTGCGTGCCGCGAGCGCCGAGCTCGCGTTCGTGCACCTGAACGCCGAGCGCGCACTGCTCGATCAGCGCCTGCGCGGCCGCAGCGGCCACTTCATGCCGGCCTCGCTGCTCGACAGCCAGCTGCAGACGCTCGAGCCGCCGGCCGCCACCGAGCGCGCCGCGACCTTCGACGCCACGCTGCCCGCGGCGCAGATCGCCGAGCAGGCCGCCGCGTGGCTCGCCAAGTTGCCCCCGCCACCGAAAGCGAAGAAGCGATGACGATCGACGCCAGCACCTTCCGCCTCGACGGCCGCCTCGCGCTCGTCACCGGCTCGTCGGCCGGCATCGGGCTGGCGCTGGCGCGCGGTCTGGCGCAGGCGGGCGCACGCGTCGTGCTCAACGGCCGCGACGCGGGGCGGCTGGCGCGCGCCGCCGAGCAGCTCGGCGCCGAAGGCCTCGACGCGCGCTCGCGCGCGTTCGACGTCACGCGGCACGCCGAGGTCGACGCCGCCGTCGCCGCGATCGAGGCCGAACTCGGCGCGATCGACATCCTCGTCAACAACGCCGGCATGACGCGCCGCGCCGCGTTCCACGAGCTCGCGCCGGCCGACTGGGACGCGGTGATGCGCACCAACGTCGACAGCATCTTCCACGTCGGCCAGGCGGTCGCGAAGCACATGGTCGCGCGCGGCCGCGGCCGCATCATCAACATCTGCTCGGTGATGAGCGAGCTCGGCCGGCCCGGCACCGTCGTCTACACCGCCAGCAAGGGCGCGGTGAAGATGCTGACCAAAGGCATGGCGATCGACCTCGGCCCGCTCGGCATCAACGTCAACGGCATCGGGCCCGGCTACTTCAAGACCGAGCTGACCGAGAAGCTGGTGGCCGATCCGGCGTTCAGCCAGTGGCTGATCAACCGCACGCCGAGCCGGCGCTGGGGCGATGTGGAAGACCTCGCCGGTGCGGCGGTGTTCCTCGCCAGCGACGCGGCGCGCTTCGTCAACGGCCACATCCTGTATGTCGACGGCGGCGTCACGGCGACGCTCTGAGCGCCTCTCTCGATGAGCACCTTCACGCAAGTCACGCTGTTCACCGACGCCGATGGGCGCGCGCGCTTTCGCGAAACGCTGGTCGCGCTCGGCGAGGGCACGCCGGCGGCGCGGCTCTCGGCACTGATGCCGAGCGGCGGACTGCAATTGCGCGAGAGCCCGGTCGGGTTTCGCAGCAGCTTCCACGTGACGACGACGCCGCAGTGGGTTTTCATCCTGCGCGGCCGGATGGAGATCAACCTGCAGGACGGCACGGCACGCGTCTTCGGCCCCGGCCAGCACTTCTTCTCGGACGACACGCTGCCGCCCGGCGCGACGTTCGACGCGGCCGTGCACGGCCACTGGAGCCGCCAGCTCGGCGACGAGCCACTCGTGACCGCGTTCGTGCGCGCATGATCAAAAACGTCCACGGCGGCACCGTCGATCTGCTCGGCGAGGCGATCGTCACCGGCCGCTATCCGGTGGGCAGCTCGCTGCCGCCGGAGCCGGTGCTGTGCGACGAACTCGGCGTCAGCCGCACCGTCGTGCGCGAGGCCGTCAAGTCGCTGATCGCGAAGGGCCTGCTCGTCACCGGCCCGAAGGTCGGCACGCGCGTGCTCGCCGAGGAGCAGTGGAACTGGTTCGACCCCGACGTCGTCGCGTGGCAGTCGAAGGCCGGGCTGTCGCGCGACTTCCTGCGCGACCTGCAGGAGCTGCGCCGCCTCGTCGAGCCGGCTGCGGTGCGGCTCGCCGCCGAGCGTGCGAGCGCCGCCGACATCGCCGAGATCGAGGCCGCCTACGCCGGCATGAAGCGCTCGATCGAGGAAGGCGGCGACTACGTCAGCAGCGATCTGCGCTTCCACCAGGGGCTGCTGCGCGCCGCGCACAACCGCATGGTCGCGCAGATGAGCAAGGCGCTCGGCGCGCTGCTGCGCACCAGCTTCGAGATCTCGACCTCGCGCCCCGACGGCCCGGCGCAGTCGCTGCCGCTGCACCGCGCGGTGCTCGACGCGGTGATCGCCCGCTCGCCGGCCAAGGCCGAGCGCGCGATCATCGTGCTGATCGAGGGCGCGAACGACGACATCGAGGCGGTGCTCGCGAGCTCGCGCCGCAAGCTCCCCTCGCTCGGGCTGCCGCCGCCGCAACTGAAGGGCCGTGCGAAGGCGCCGCTGCTGCGCTGAGCGCCCCGCCGCGCCGGGCGCCGCGCGCGAACGTCAGAGCTGGCCTTCGGTCAGCGCGTGGAGCTGGAAGCGGCCGCTGTGGTCGACCAGCCAGACCTCGGTGAAGCGCGTGCTCGCGGCGGTGGCCGGCGCGGGGAACGGCGAGGCCGCGAAGATCATCTTCTTCACGCGCTCGGTCACGTCGGGCGCGTGGCTGGGCGATCGCACCACGCGCACCTCGCGCACCCGGCCGCCCGCGTCGACCTCGGTGTCGACGACGACGATCGCGTGCACCAGCGGCGGCAGCATGCCCTTGAAGATTTGCGGCGCGTAGGTCGCGTAGACGTGCCGTGCCGCGCCGGTGCGGTAGCCGAACGAATCGCCCGACAACGCGGTTGCGGTCTTGTGAGCGACGTTCTGGCGCGACTGGGCTGCCGCGGGCAAAACGACGGCACTGCCGAGCACGGCAGCCAGAAGGATCGACGCACGACGAAGGTTCATCACAGGCCTCGCAAGCGGAGTGGATTCCGTGCGATTCACTGTGCCCGCCGGCCGCGCCGGGCGGCTGTGCGGAAGTCACGTCGCGCCAGGCGCGGACAAAGCGATACCGCGCCGACACGGCGCGGCGTTTCGCGCGCCATCGCGCGCAATCACGCGAAGCGGCTGGTCACGATGAGCGGTGTGGCCGGACCGGGCGCGTCACCTCCCGATGACAAGCCCGGCGCGGCTCAGGACACAACCGGCAACGAAGCGGTCAATCCTTGTCCGATGCGGCGACCCGCAGGCGGTTGCCGTCGACGATCACGCGCGTGCCCACCGCCGGCGGCTGCGCCTGGCGGAAGGTGCGGTGGGTGCCGTCGCGCATGCGCACGCGCACGTCGAACAGCGTCTCGCTGCGCACGTGCTTCTCGACCTCGTTGCCGGCGAAGCCGCCGCCGACCGCGCCAAGCACCGTCATCGCGGTGCGGCCGCCGCCATGGCCGAACTGGTTGCCGACGACGCCGCCGAGCACGCCACCGGCCACGGCGCCGACGCCGGTGCCCTGCCCCTTGACCTTGACCGCGGTCACCGCTTCGACGGTGCCGCAGCGCGTGCACGGTGCGGGCGCGGCGCGCGCCGGCGCCGCAGCCGGCGTGGGTGCCGCGGCCGGCGCGGGCGACG